>DASXQK010000348.1:0-16632 GCA_036493015.1 Dongiaceae bacterium
CGCACGAATTTCTTCCAGAAGGCCAAAGGCTACATCTCCCTCAAACTGGATTCCCAGGCGATCGAGGAACTGCCGCTGCCCCGGCCGCTGGTGGAGATCTGGGTCTATTCGCCGCGGGTGGAGGCTGTGCATCTGCGCGGCGGGCGGGTGGCGCGTGGCGGCATCCGCTGGTCCGACCGGCGCGAGGATTTCCGTACCGAGGTGCTGGGGCTGATGAAGGCCCAGATGGTGAAGAACGCCGTCATCGTGCCCGTCGGCTCCAAGGGTGGCTTCGTGGTGAAGCGTCCGCCGGTCAACGGCTCGCGCGAGGCGATCCAGGCCGAAGGCATCGAATGCTACAAGACCATGATGCGCGGCCTGCTCGACATCACCGACAATCTGGTGCTGGGCAAGCTGAAGCCGCCGGCCGATGTGGTGCGGCTGGACGAGGACGATCCCTATCTCGTCGTCGCCGCCGACAAGGGCACGGCGACATTCTCCGACATCGCAAATTCGGTCTCGGCGGAATACGGCTTCTGGCTGGGCGACGCCTTTGCCTCGGGCGGGTCGGCCGGCTATGACCACAAGAAGATGGCGATCACCGCCCGCGGCGCCTGGGAATCGGTGAAGCGCCATTTCCGCGAGATCGGCACCGACATCCAGCAGGAGCCGTTTTCGGTGGTGGGCGTGGGCGACATGTCCGGGGATGTCTTCGGCAACGGCATGCTGCTATCGCCGAAAATCCGCCTGCTCGCCGCCTTCAACCACCTGCATATCTTCATCGATCCCGATCCCGATCCGGCAGCCGCGCTGGCCGAACGCCAGCGCCTGTTCGACCTGCCGCGCTCGGCCTGGTCGGATTACGACCCCAAGCTGATCTCGGCCGGCGGCGCCATCTATGAACGCCGGGCCAAATCGATCCGCTTGTCGCCGGAGGCACGCAAGGCCTTCGGCATCGAACGCGAGAGCCTGGCGCCCAACGATCTGATCAGGCTGCTGCTGAAGGCCGAGATCGACCTGCTCTGGCTTGGCGGCATCGGCACCTACGTGAAGGCAAATGACGAGACCAATGTAGAGGTGGGCGATCGCGCCAATGATGGCTTGCGCGTCGATGGCCGCGATCTGCGCTGCAAGGTGGTGGGCGAGGGCGCCAATCTGGGTTTCACCCAGCGCGGCCGTGTCGAGGCGGCCATGGCCGGCCGGCGCATGAACACCGACGCCATGGACAATTCAGCCGGCGTCGACTGCTCCGACCACGAGGTGAACATCAAGATTCCGTTGAACGAGCTGGTGACCGCCGGCGACATGACCCTGAAGCAGCGCGACAAGCTGCTGGTCAGCATGACCGACGAGGTCGGAACCCTTGTATTGCGCGATAACTATCTGCAGACCCAGGCGCTGTCGGTAGCGGAACTCCAGGGCTGGTATCGCATCGACCAGCAGGGGCGCTTCATGCGGGCGCTGGAGCGCGCGGGCAAGCTGGACCGGGCCATCGAATTTCTGCCGGATGACGAAATAATCAAGACCAGGCTCGCCCACCGCCAGGGCCTGACCCGGCCGGAACTCGCGGTCCTCTTCGCCTATTCCAAGATGACGCTCTATGAGGAGCTGCTGCCCTCCGATCTGCCGGACGATTCTCAGCTTGTCGACGATCTGATTCATTATTTCCCGGCTGAGCTCGCCAAGGCTCATGGCGAAGCTTTGCCGCGCCACCGCCTGCGCCGCGAGATCATTGCCACGGTGGTGACCAACAGCCTCGTCAATCGCGTCGGCTCAACCTTCGTGCATGTGATGAAGGAAAAGACCGGCATGGCCGCTTCCGACATCGCGCGCGCTTATGCCATCTGCCGTGGCGTGTTCGAGTTGCGCGCGCTCTGGGCCGATATCCAGGCTCTCGACAACAAGGTGCCGGCGGTCCGCCAATACGAGATGCTGGATGCGACCATCCGGCTGGCGGACACCGGCACGCTCTGGTGTCTGCGCAACCTGCATGCGCCGCTGGATATCGCGGCGAACATCGCGACGTTCAGCCCCGGCGTGGCCGAACTCCAGACCAGCATCGATAGCCTGGTGACCGATGGCGCCCTCAACGCGATGAAGCAGCGGGCCGAGCGTTTCACCAAGGACGGCGTGCCGGAGGCGCTCGCCCAACGGGTGGCGCGTCTCGATCTGCTGGCATCCAGCCTCGATATCGTGCGGCTGGCGCGCGCAACGAACCGCAGCATGGCCCAGGTCGGCGGCGTTTATTTCAACGTCGGCCGGCGCTTCCATGTCGACTGGCTGCGTTCGGCCACCACCGGGGTCAATCTGGATTCCCATTGGGACCGGCTGGCGCTGGCCGCGATCATCGAGGATCTCTATGGCCATCAGCGCGATCTGGCGGCGAACATCCTCCAGCACGCCAACGGCGCCGATCCCGATGTCGATGCCTGGATTGCCGGCCGGCCGCAGACGGCGCAGCGGGTCGAAACGCTGATCGCCGATCTCAGGCAGCTGGGCGGTCTCGACCTGGCGAAACTCGCGGTGGCGAACCGCGAACTGCGGAGCCTGTCGGGCGGCTAAGGGAAGATATGGATGCCCGGCTCAATGCCGGAAGTGGCGCATGCCGGTGAAGACCATGGCAAGCCCAGCCTCGTCGGCAGCGGCGATCACATCCTTGTCGCGCATTGATCCGCCTGGCTGAATGATGGCGGTGGCACCCGCTTCGGCAGCGGCCAGCAGCCCGTCGGCAAAGGGAAAGAAGGCATCCGAGGCGACGACCGAGCCCTTGGCCCGGCTTTCCACTTCGCCCGCTGCCTGGCCGGCCTCTTTCGCCTTCCATGCGGCGATGCGCGAAGAATCCACGCGGCTCATCTGCCCCGCCCCGATGCCGACCGTCGCAAGCCCCTTGGCATAGACGATGGCGTTGGATTTCACATGTTTGGCGACCGCAAAGGCGAACAGCATATCGGCCATCTCGCTTTCGCTCGGCGCGCGCTTGGTAACCACGGTGAGGTTCTCGCGCGCCACCCGCCCGTTGTCGCGGCCTTGCGCGAGAAAGCCGCCGGCCAGCGTCTTGATCGATAGGCCCGGTGCCGCGGGATCGGGCAGCGATCCCGCCTCGAGCAAACGAAGATTCTTCTTCGCCGATAACAGATCGAGGGCGGCCGGCGCAAAGCCCGGCGCGATCACCACCTCGGCGAAAAGTTCGCCGATCAGCGCCGCCGTGGGTGCATCGAGCAGCATGTTCACTGCGACGATGCCGCCGAAGGCGCTGACCGGATCGCAGGCCAGCGCCCGGCGATAGGCGGTGGCGAGATCGTCCGCCAGCGCCACGCCGCAGGGATTGGCGTGCTTCACGATGACCACAGCGGGCTCGCTGAATTCGGCCACCAGCTCATAGGCCGCATCGGTATCGTTCAGATTGTTGTAGCTGAGTTCCTTGCCCTGGATCTGGCGCGCCGTGGCAACACCCGGCCGCGCCTCGCCCGCAATGTAGAAGGCCGCCTGCTGATGCGGGTTCTCGCCATAGCGTAGGGGCTGTTTCAGCTCGCCCGCCAGGATAAGCCGCGAAGCCAGCGGCGCTTCCTTGTTCATCCAGCCGGCGATGGCCGCATCATAGGCGCTTGCGCGGGCAAATGCGGCGGCGGACAAACGCCGCCGCGTGGCACGGCTGAGCGCGCCATCTTTTACCGCCATCTCCTCTTGCACCGCCTTGTAGTCGCCTGGCGAGGTCACCACGGCGACGAAATCGAAATTCTTGGCGGCGGCGCGGATCATGGCCGGGCCGCCCACATCGATGTTCTCCACCAGCCTTGCCTCATCGGCGCCGCCGGCGAGGGTTGCTTCAAACGGGTAGAGGTTGACGACGACGAGATCGATCAGGCCGATGCCGTGTCGGGTCGCGGCGGCAAGATGCTCTTCGGAATCGCGCCGCGCGAGGATGCCGCCATGGATCAGGGGATGCAGCGTTTTTACGCGCCCATCCATAATCTCGGGAAAGCCGGTATGGGAAGAGACTTCCTTGACCGCGATGCCAGCCTCGCTGAGCGCCTTGGCCGAGCCCCCGGTCGAGAGAATCTCGACGCCGCGTTCCTTGAGGAAGCGGGCGAACTCCACCAACCCGCTCTTGTCGGAGACGGAGATCAGCGCGCGGCGGATGGCGAGTTCGTTCATGCCGCGGCCTCCTCGCGCCGGTAATCAGGCACGAGCTGCGAGAGCGCCGCGTTCGCTGCGGCCAGATCGCCGGCGGCACTTGCCGCGGCCAGGCGGTCGAGCACGCCGGCGAGGCTCGCCCAATCGGGGGCGCCGGCTTCCACCGCCATCAGTCCGGGCACGCCGGCGGGTGTGGCCTTCTCATCGGCGCGGTGCAGGCTTTCATGGATTTTTTCGCCCGGCCGCCGGCCGGTGAAGACGATCTTGATATCGATATCGGGGCGCTTGCCAGCGAGGCGAATCATCTGGCGCGCGAGGTCGACGATGCGCACCGGCTCGCCCATATCCAGCATCAGCACGCCGCCGGGCCGGGGCTGACGGCGCGCCAGAGCGGCCGCCTGCAGCACCAGCTCCACCGCCTCGCGGGTAGTCATGAAATAGCGGGTCATCTCGCGATCGGTGACGGTGATCGGCCCGCCGGATGCCAGCTGCTGCTGGAACAGCGGCACCACCGAGCCGGTCGAGCCCAGCACATTGCCAAAGCGCACCGCAACGAAACGGCAGCCCTTGCCTGCGGCATCGCTGGCACGATCCAGCGCCTGGCAGGTCAGCTCGGCCGCGCGCTTGGCAGCCCCCATCACGCTGGAGGGCGAGACCGCCTTGTCGGTGGAGATCAGCAGCATCTGGGCAACGCCTGTGGCAAGGCAGGCTTCCGCCACCTGGCGGCTGCCCTCGACATTGGTGCGCATGGCCTCGATCGGGTTGGTCTCCGCCAGCGGCACATGCTTGAGGGCCGCGGCATGGAATACCAGCTCGGGCTTCTCCTCGGCGAAGACGGCATCGAGACGCCCGCGGTCGCGCACATCACCCAGCAATGCGCGGCGCGGCAGCGCCGGCGCGATCGCTGCGACCTCGCGGTCGATCTGGTAGAGCAGGTATTCGGAGTGATCGAAGAGGACGAGATGGGCCGGATTGAATCCGGCGATCTGGCGGGCAAGTTCGCCGCCGATGGAGCCGCCCGCTCCGGTCACCAACACGCGCCGGCCCGCGATCAACTCGCGCATGGGTGCTGGATCGAGAACCTGGCGCGGCCGGCCGAGCAGATCTTCCACCGCCACCGGCAGCAGCGTGCCCGCCGCCGCCTCACCGCCGGCCTGGTGCAGGTCCGTCAATCGCGGCAAGCGGGCGAGCGTCATGCCCTTGGTTTCCGCCACGCTCACCAGCCGGCGCAGGCTTTCGCGGTCGAGATGATCGCCGGTCAGAATGAAGCGCTGCGGCGCGCGGCCCTCCGCCGTCAACCGTTCGACGATGCCGCCCGCGGCATCGACGCCGGCCAGCACCGGCACGCCGTGGATATGGCGGCCGAGGCGGCCGCCCCCGCCCGTATCGAGGATGCCCAGCACCGCAAAAGGCGCGCTGGGCGCGCGGCGCATCTCGCGGATGAAGGCGTCAGCCGCATCGTCGGATCCCACCAGCAACACCGGCACGGCCAGTGGGCTCAGGCGCTGCATCAACTGGCTGAGATTGCCGTCGCGCAACAGGCGATAGCCGAGGCGCGGCGCGCCCAGCAGGAAGATCAGCACGAACCAGTTGATCAGCAGCGTCGAGCGCGGATAACCATCCAGCCGCGTGGTCAGGAACAGAATGGCCAGGAACAGCATCACCGTCAGGCTGACGGCGCGCGCGATCGTCAGCAGATCGGGTAGCGAGGCATAGCGCCAGATGCCGCGATGCAGGCCGGAGAAGAAGAACACAACCGCCGCCACGGCGACAAACAGCAGAAAGCCGGTATGGGCGAAGGGCTGGTCGAAAGGCATGTAGCCCACCCGCAGCCATAGGGCGAGCGGGAACGAAATCGCCGCCATCACCAGATCGTGGATCATGGCGAGGGCGAAATGGCGATTGAAGCGTGGGCGCTCTGTCATGCGGGCGCGCCGACCATAGCAAGCGCGCGTCTTAGGCTCAATCGGGCCAGGCTCAATTGCGCCTCCCTCAATTGGGCGCGGCGACGGGCGCCGTTAGCAGCTTGCGCCCCAGCACGAAGACCGTCAGTGCCGCGCCGGTCAGGGAGATCGGCCGCTCGCCCATCTCCGCGCCCAGCGCAAAACACACCAGCGCCAGATTGGCGACAAGCACGGCCGTGGCCACCTGGGCATGGTTGCGCCCGCGGCGCACCGCCTCCTGATAAATATGCTCGGCATGGGCCGCCATGATGTTGGCGCCGGCCTTTGCGCGTTTGATCAGCGTCCAGGTTGCATCCGCCAGAAAGCAGAGCGGCAGGATGAGCGCTGCGGCCCAGGCGCCTTCGCCCGCGATGCGCAGCAGCAGGAAGCCGATGAGATAGCCCAGCGCCTGCGATCCCACGTCGCCCAGGAACAGCTTTGCCGGATGCCAGTTCCAGAACAGGAATCCCAGTGCCGTTCCTGCCAGCGCTGCGCCGAGTGCGGCAAGATCGCCGAAATCGGCAAACCAAAGCCCCAGCGCGGTCAGACCCAGCGCAATGGAGATCGCCTCGATGCCCGCGATACCGTCGATACCGTCCATGAAGTTGAAAGCGTTGACGAACCAGAGCCAGGCAATGCCGGCGAGCAGAAAATCGAGTGGCAGCGGCAGGATGCCACCGCTCACGGGCCCCAGAACATAGAGCCCGGCCGCCACCGCGACCGCTTGCGCCGTCAGCTTCGGCCAGGCGCTCAAGCCCTTCACATCGTCCCACCAGCCCGCGGCACCCAGCCCGGCACCGGCCAGCAGCAGCGGCCAGAGCGCCGGCTCGATAAAGGCCCAGACCGGCAGCAGCACGAGCAGGACGGCAATCCCGCCGCCGCGCGGCACGGGGGTGATATGGGCGCTGCGCTCATTGGGGCGGTCGAGGATCTGGCGATCCAGCAGCCAACGGCGCAGCAGGCCTGTCAACGCCAGGCTCGCCGCCAGGGTTGCGGTGAAAATCAGCGCCAGATGCAGCGATGTCGGATCGGCGATCATCCGGCGCTTATAGCCGATCTTTGCCCATCGTTGACATTGCCCATGGGCTGGAGGAAAGAGGGGCCTCCGACCATCTCTCCAGCCCAACCGGCCATCCGCCACCCCCAGCCACCCGCCGCACCACGCCATGTCCGACCTCATCCCCCTGGCTGACAGCGACCGGATCGCGGTGATCGGCCTTGGCTATGTCGGCCTGCCGCTGGCCGTGGCTTTGGCGCGGGATGGCCGGATGCACATCACCGGCTTCGATACCGACCCGCGGCGCATTGCCGATCTGGGACGCGGCCATGACCGCACCGGGGAAGTTGCCGTCGGCGATCTGGCAAAGCTGAATAATCTCCAGCTCAGCAGCGATGCCGCCGCTTTGGCCGATCAGGGCCTCTACATCGTGACCGTGCCGACGCCGGTGGATGGCGAGAACAAGCCCGATCTGGCCCCGCTGCTGGCGGCCTGCGAATCCGTCGGCCGGGCGCTGGCGGCGCGATCTGGCGGCAAGGGCAACCCCATCATTGTCTTCGAGAGCACGGTCTATCCCGGCGTGACCGAGGGTATCTGCGGCCCGGCAATCGAACGCGCCTCCGGCGGCAAAGCCGGCCGTGATTTCTTCCTGGGATATTCGCCCGAGCGCATCAATCCCGGCGATACGCGTCATCGGCTGGAAACCATCGTCAAGGTCGTGGCCGGTGCTACGCCGGCGGTGACCGAGCGCCTTGCCGATCTCTACGCCCGGGTCACCGGGGCGGGCATTCATCGCGCCCCGGATATCCGCACGGCGGAAGCGGCCAAGGTGATCGAGAACGCCCAGCGCGACATCAATATCGCCTTCATCAACGAAGTGGCGATGATCTTCGGCGATCTCGGACTCTCGGTTTATGACGTGCTGGATGCCGCGCGCAGCAAATGGAACTTCATCGATTTCCGCCCCGGTCTTGTCGGCGGCCACTGTATCGGCGTCGACCCCTTCTATCTCGCCTATTGCGCCCAGCAGCTGGGGCACGAGGCCGAGGTGATCCTGGCGGGGCGGCGCATCAATGACGGCATGGGCGACTACCTCGCCCGGCGTATTGCGGATGCTGCCCATGCGCTGGGCCTGGGCGGCAAGCCGCGCAGCCTGGTTCTTGGCCTGACCTTCAAGGAAAACCTGCCGGACCTGCGCAATTCCAAGGTCGTCGATCTGATCCAGGGCCTGCAGCGCCGTGGCCACGACGTCGCCGTGCATGATCCGCGCGCGGAAGCCGGCGAGGCAAAATCCGTCTACGGCATCGAACTCTGCGCCGATCCCTTCGCTGCATCGGCCGGCGGCTTCGATTGCCTGATCGGTGCCGTGGCCCATGACCAGTACCGAGCGCTTTCATCCGAGGAACTCGGGCGGCTGGTGCGGCCGGGCGGCCTCATCGCCGATATCAAGGCGATCTGGCGCGGGCGCGAACTGCCCGCCGGCCGCCAGCACTGGCAGCTATAGACCGCCGGCCGATTTTCAGTTCGTCATCCCTGAGGCTGCCAAAGGCAGAGCCCGGGGATCCACCATATCGGCGGCACGAAGAGTGGATGGCCGAGCTCGGCCCAAGGGGCTCGGCCCAAGGGGCTCGACCAAGGGGCCGCCCCGGGCATGACGCGCCCGGGTAGTGCCGTCGCCCCGCATCACTTCTTGCTCTCCCGCGTCAGCGCCCATTTGACGTCGCAGCCGGCGCCATGCAGGTCGCCACTCAGCACCACCTGCTGGCTGCGGCGCATCTCCCAGCCCCCGAGATAGACGCTCTCGGCGAGGCTCACTTCGGCCCCGCTGCTGCGCAGCCGGAATCCCGCGCCACCCGGCAACCGCAGCAGCACCGCCTGGCCGTCCTGGGCGAGGTTGGCGACCACCTGGGGATGCAGGTGGAAGCGGATGGCGAAGTGCTTGCCGCCTTTGCCCTCCAGCCGGTCATGGCCGCGCAGATCGCTGCCATCGGATGCCAGAAACAGGCGGCGGTGGTGGGTCAGGCCGAATTGCGGCTGATAGCCGTCATGACTCATATCGAGCCAGCCATTGCCTTCGGCCTCCTCGCGCCGGCACGCGACGATTGTCGGCCGGCGCAACAGGCCGCTGCCGTCCGGCATCAGCATGCTGGAGTTGGTATCGTCCACCGTCAGCGTCGAATGCGCGGCGGTCGCGCGCTGGGCCAGGCGCCACTCGCCGCCCGCCCCCTGCGCCCCGCAATTGACGATGAGGCGCTGATCGCCATTACAGAATTCGAAACTGAGCGTGCCGGCATGGGCATGGGCATCATGGCCGGGCGGGGCCGGCACGCCGGCATCGGCAATCAGCAGTGCCTGCCCGGCGGCCAAGCGCTGAAAGCCGGATTGTGGCGCGCTGGCGAGTGCGCGCGCCTTGGCGTCAGCCCGCAGCAGGGTCAGATCGACGGATCCCGCAGGCCCCTCATTGCTGTCGTTGAAAAGGGCAAGGCCGCCGTCGCCCGCCTGAAACATGCGCAGTACCGGCGCCATATGATCGATGGCGAGCGAGAGATCGCCGGGCAGTTCATGCCCTGCGGCATGCAGGGCGGCGCGGATATCCACCAGATCGTGCAACACGGCAAGCTGCACCGCCGGGCTGCGCTCCACATGACCCCCATCGGCCAGAAGTTGCTGCGCCAATGCCAGGCTCAATTGCTTGAGCCCGATCTTCAGCAGTCTGGAGCCGCCGCTCAGCGCCAGCCCGCCATAGATCAGCCCCTTGATGGCGGAAAGCAGCGGCGCACCGGAAAGCCCGGCCGGCAGCACCCGGGCCAGATGCCGTGCCTGCCGGTTGGCGGAAACGAACAGGCGGTTACGTTCCCCAGCTTTGTCGGCAACCTTGCCGGCCACTTCCACCAGCGCCGGCTCGGCAAGCCAGTGCGACAGGCGCCGGCCCATGATGTCCGGCCGCCAGGCGATGGCATCCCAGCCGGCATTCTCGGCGATCCAGCGCTCGACGAAGGCGCGCGCTACCGGGGCGGCGCCGGCGCCAAGCGCCATCAGATCGGATAGCCAGGCGAAGCTGTTGAACGCCACGCGCCAGGATTCGTCGGCACCGACGGGTCGGCCGAGCGGTGCCGGCTCGCGGATCGATTGCCCCGCCAGGCGGAATAGCCCTTCGGCGATCTCGCGCCCGCGCGCCGAATCGCCCGGCCAGGCATCGGCCCGGATCGGTTGGATCGCACCGTCGCCGCGGCCGGACAGGGTCCTGGCATAGAGGCCGGAGCCGTAAAGGGGCCTAAGCGCTGCCTGGATCAGCTGCCCGCGCAGTTTGCCGGGCGGCAGGCGCAGCAGCCGGCTCAGGCGCCGCAGCCTGGCGCCCGCCATCAGGACCGCAGCCGGCGGATGTTCTCGGCGTAGGCGGCCGGTCCGCCGGTGAAACTGGCGGTGCCGGCGACCAGCACGTCGGCACCCGCATCGGTGGCGCGCCGGGCCGTCTCGTGATTGATGCCGCCATCGACCTCGAGATCGATGATGCGGCCGCTCTCGTCGATGCGCCGGCGCAACCGGGCAATCTTGTCGAGCTGGGAATCGAGAAAGGCCTGGCCGCCGAAGCCGGGATTGACGCTCATCACCAGCACCAGATCGATATCGCCCCAGACATAATCCAGCGCATCCACCGGCGTGGCGGGATTCAGCGCCACCCCGGCCTTCTTGCCCAGACTCTTGATCAGCTGGATCGTGCGGTGAAGATGGGGCCCCGCCTGGGGATGCACGGTCATGATGTCGGCGCCCGCTTGGGCGAAGTCATGCACATAGGGATCGACGGGCGAGATCATCAGATGCACATCGAAGGGTTTCTTGGTGAGCGGACGCAGCGCCTTCACCACCATCGGCCCGACGGTGAGGTTGGGCACGAAATGGCCATCCATCACATCGACATGGATGTAATCGGCGCCGGCCGCGTCGATGGCGCGCACTTCCTCGCCCAGCTTCGAGAAGTCGGCCGAGAGGATCGAAGGCGCGATTCGCACGGGTTGGCGCATGATCCCCACATAACAGGCTACGAAAGATTTGAGAAGGGCGCCCGCCTCATCCCTCGATAGGCTCACCCTTCGACAGGCGCAGGGTGAGGACTCATTTCTGCCTCATTGTGAGCCTGTCGAACCGTGAGGCGCGTTAGCGCTTGCGCAAACGCGCGGCGTAGAAGCCATCCATGCCGCCCTTCTCGGCCAGATGAAAGGGCAGGCTGCGCATATCGCCTTCTGGCGTCACGAGATCGCCAAGACCGCCGAGCTCGTCTGCTGAGATGGGCAGGCGTTCCGCCGGCGCACCCGACGCAAGCAGCCCCTCAATACGCGCGATCCCTTCCTCGGGTTGCAGCGAGCAGGTTGCGTAGACGATGACGCCGCCGGGCTGTGTCATGGAGATCGCATTGGCCAGAAGACGATCCTGCAGCGCCGTCAGCTTGGGCAGATCGGCCGGCTTCTTCAGCCAGGGCAGATCGGGATGCCGACGGATGGTGCCGGTGGAAGAGCACGGCGCATCCAGCAGCACCGCCTCGGCGGGTTCGCTCGGGCGCCAGGTTGCGGCATCGGCCTCGATCACCGTTGCCTCGAGTTTCAACCGCCGGAGATTATCCTTGAGCCGGATCAGGCGCTGGGCCGAACGGTCGATCGCGGTGACCGCAATGCCGCGGGCCAGCAGTTCGGCGGTCTTGCCGCCCGGTGCCGCACAGAGGTCGATGGCATGGCGCGGCTGGCCCAGCAAACGGGCGGGCAGGGATGCGGCCGCATCCTGCACCCACCATTCGCCCTCGGCGAAGCCGGGCAAGGTTTCGACCGGTCCGCTGCCGGCCGCAAGACGCAGGGTTCCCGTCGGCAGGATTTCGCCACCGAGTTTTTCGGCCCATCCGACCGCATCGTTCTTGAGCGAGAGATCCAGCGGCGCTTCGTTGAGATGGGATGCTGCGATCGCACGCGCCTTCGGCTCGCCATAGGCTGCCAGCCAGCTCTCCTTCAGCCAGTTCGGCAGATTGCGCCAGGGATCGGTGACAGGCTTCTCGCGCGCCATGCGCCGCAACACCGCATTGGCGAGGCCCTTATAGCCGGCCAGCGAATCGAGGCTGCCCACCAGCGCCACCGTCTCGCCCACCGCCGCATGGGCCGGCGTGCCGAGGAACAGGATCTGGCAGGCGCCCAGTCGCAGCGCGTCGGCGACAGCCCGCGCCTTCAACGGCAGCCGCTCCTTGATGAAGAGATCGAGGGCCTGGTTGATCTCGCCCAGCCGCCGCAGCGTGGTCGATGTCAGCAGCCGGGCGAAGCCGCGATCGCGCGTCTCGAGCTGCGGCCAGCCGGCATTTTTCTCGATGAGCTCATCCAGCGTCCGCTGATGGACAAGCACGCCTTGCAGGAGTTCGAGGGCAACGGCGCGGGCATTGGGAATCGTCATGGCAGGCTTATGCCCCTCGCCGCGGCGCGAGGCAATGTGCGCGATCAGGCCGGCTGAAACAGCTCGATGACGTTGCGGGAGGGATCCTCGCAGAGAATCTGCTGCCCGCCTGGTCCCTGGACGATCTCGTTGCGGAACGAAACGCCGGCGCCACGGAGCTTTGCGACCAGGCCGGCAAGATCGTTGACCGTCAGCACGAAACGGTTCCAGCCGCCGGGCTCTGGCTTGCGCCCATCGGGCATCGGCCGCGAGGCCGAGGCCATCGGTCCCGCCAACCACAACGTCAGATCGCCGTGAGCAAGGATCGCCATGGCCGGCCCGAATTGCTGTTTCAGCTCAAAGCCGAGATGGCCGGTGTAGAAGGCGATCGCCTGGTCGACGTCATGCGCCAGATACCGTACCGAGGCCATATCAGTTTCCTCTCTTAGCCCCAGGGGCCCTTGCGCGGCGCGCCCTCAACCGTTCCAACCTGCTCGGCGGCCATCGCCTGCAGGCGACGGATGCGTTCCTCGATCGGCGGATGGGTCATGAACAGGCCGGTCATGCCGCCGCGATGCAGCGGGTTGACGATGAAGAGCGAGGCCGAGGCCGGATGGCTTTCGGCGGTGGGATTGTCGATGACGCGCGCGCCCTGTTCCAGTTTGCCCAGTGCGCTCGCCAGCCAGAGCGGATGGCCGGAGATGATCGATCCCTCACGATCGGCCTCGTATTCGCGGGTGCGGCTGATGGCAAGCTGGACCAGGGTTGCCGCAAGGGGAGCAAATAGCATCACCAGCAGCACGCCGATCGGACCCAGCGGATTGCTGCGCCGGTCGCCCGACCCGCCGAAGAAAAAGGCAAATTGCGCCAGCATGCCGATGGCGCCGGCGATGACCGCCGTCATGGTCATGGTCAGGCTGTCGCGGTTGCGCACATGGGCCAGCTCATGGCTTAGCACGGCGGTGACTTCCTCCGGCGTTAGCAGTTTTAGAAGGCCGGTATTCACGGCGACGGCGGCGTGCCGGGGATTGCGCCCGGTGGCAAACGCATTCGGCTGGTCGTTCTGGACGATATAGACCTTGGGCATGGGCAGGCCGGCACGCTGGGTCAGTTCGCGCACCGTGGCGTAGAGCTGTGGTGCAGCCGGTTCGTCGACTGGCCGCGCGCCATACATCGACAGCACCAGGCGGTCGGAATTCCAATAGGCGAAGACGTTCATCGCCAGCGCGATGCCGAAGGCAATCAGCATGCCCTGGTTGCCGCCGATGATGGCGCCCACGGCGATGAAGAGGCCCGTGAGGGCCGCCAGCAAGACCCAGGTGCGAGCGAGAGCCATGGCGCTAAGGTAAGCGATGCGGCCGGCGCTTCAAGCCTTGTGCCGGGCGGGGCCGGGCGCAATATGGTGGGCATGAGCGAGGACAAGAAGCCGCCTGCGCCGGAGCAGACGAACCCGGCGCCGGCCAGACCTGAGGTTAAGCGACCAAAAGAGATCGGCGGGCCGAAAGGCCCGGAGCCGACGCGCTATGGCGATTGGGAAGTGAACGGCCGGGTCAGCGATTTTTAAGTCGCGGCGGGAAGATGGATGGCCGGGTCAAGCCCGGCCATGACGGGAAGGGCTATCCCGGCGTTCACAGTCGTTCGTCATGCCCGGCCTTGAGCCGGGCATCCACGACTTCTCTCTTCCTTAGAATCCCTAAGGCGTGGATACCCGGGTTCGGCCTTTGGCCGCCCCGGGCATGACGCCTTAAGCAGGCGTCATTTCCGGTTCATCCGGTTGTCGATCAGGTCCTGCACCACGGCGGGATCGGCCAGCGTCGAGATGTCGCCGAGGTTGCCGTATTCGTTCTCGGCGATCTTGCGCAGGATGCGGCGCATGATCTTGCCCGAGCGCGTCTTGGGCAGGCCCGGCGCCCACTGGATCAGATCGGGTTGCGCGATCGGGCCGATCTCCTTGCGCACCCAGCTGCCGAGTTCCTTGCGCAGCTCCTCGCTCGGCTGCACGCCGGTCTTCAGCGTCACATAGGCATAGATGCCCTGACCCTTGATGTCGTGGGGGTAGCCCACGACCGCGGCCTCGGCGACTTTTGTGTTGGCGACCAGCGCGCTCTCGACTTCGGCGGTGCCCATGCGATGGCCCGAGACATTGATCACATCGTCGACGCGGCCAGTGATCCAGTAGTAGCCCTCCTTGTCGCGCCGGCAGCCATCGCCGGTGAAATACATGCCGGGATAAGTGGAGAAATAGGTCTCCACGAACCGCTTATGATCGCCGAAGACCGTGCGCATCTGTCCCGGCCAGGAATCGGCAATGCAGAGATTGCCCGTGGCTTCGCCCTCCATGGCCTTGCCGTCGGTATCGACGATCACGGGCCTGATGCCGGGCAGCGGCAGCGTCGCCGAGCCGGGCTTCAAGGCCGTGGCGCCGGGCAGCGGCGATATCAGAATCCCGCCGGTCTCCGTCTGCCACCAGGTATCGACGATGGGACAGCGCTTGTCGCCGACCACGTTGTGGTACCAGAGCCAGGCTTCCGGGTTGATCGGCTCGCCCACCGATCCCAACAAACGCAGAGACTTCCGGCTGGTGCGCCTTACCGGCTCTTCGCCCTCGCGCATCAGCGCGCGGATGGCGGTGGGCGCGGTATAGAAGATGTTGACCTTGTGCTTGTCGATCACCTGCCAGAAGCGCGAGGAGTCCGGATAGTTCGGCACGCCCTCGAACATCAGCGTGGTGGCGCCGTTGGCCAGCGGCCCATAGACGATATAGCTGTGGCCCGTCACCCAGCCGACATCGGCCGTGCACCAGTAGATATCGCCGTCATGGTAATCGAACACGTTCTGATGCGTGTAGGCGGCGTAGACGAGATATCCGCCCGTCGTATGCAGCACGCCCTTGGGTTTGCCCGTCGAGCCCGAGGTATAGAGGATGAACAGCGGGTCTTCGGCGTTCATCTCCTCCGGCGGGCAATCGTCCGTCACCTTGGTCATCGCCTCGTGGTACCAGACGTCGCGGCCCGCAACCCAGGGGATCTCGCCGCCGGTGCGGCGAACGACGAGGCAGGTTTTGACCAAGGGGCAGCGTTGGAGCGCCTCGTCGACATTGCGCTTGAGCGGAATATGCCGGCCGCCGCGCAAGCCTTCATCGGCGGTGATGATGCAGTTGGAATTGCAATCCTGGATGCGGCCCACCAGGCTCTCGGCCGAGAAGCCGCCGAAGACCACGCTATGCACCGCGCCGATGCGAGCGCAAGCGAGCATGGCGTAAGCCGCCTCGGGGATCATCGGCATGTAGATGGTGACGACGTCGCCCTTCTTGATGCCGCGCGCCTTCAGCACATTGGCCATGCGGCAGGTAGCCTCATAGGCCTCGCCATAGCTGATGTGCTTCTGCTCGCTCGGGCTGTCGCCTTCCCAGATGATCGCGGTGTCGTCGGCCGAAGTGGCGAGATGCCTATCGAGGCAATTGGCCGAGACGTTCAGCGTGCCGTCATAATACCAGCGGATATGGACGTTGCCGGTGTAGCTGACGTCCTTCGCCTTCGTATAAGGCTTGATCCAGTGCAGGCGTTTGCCCTGCTCGCCCCAGAATTTTTCCGGATCGGCAAGCGAGGCGGCGTAGAGCGCGTCATACTTGGCCTCGTCGATCCAGGCGGAGCGGGCGAGCGATGCTGGGACCGGAAAAAGTTCGTTGTCGGACATGGCGCAAGCGGCCTCCCAGCCGGAATCTTTCTGCGCTCGATTACGGCAGAAAGACCAAGGCGAATCAAGGGAAGGGCGCCGTGACTGGCGGCGCAGTCGCTTGTCCCTCTCCTGCCCAAGGGAATTTGAGGGGCGGCTGATTCAGCCAAGAAGCTTAAGGCGATCAGACGCCGAGGGCAGGAGAGGGTTTTTCGTTCTGGCCGCCTGTCAGCTCATCTGCGCTGCGTCGCGGTTCGGTTCCGGACGCACCGCATTGTCGATGTGCTGGCCGACGGAGAACCAGTCGACATTGCGGGTTGCATACATCACCAGGCCCAGCGCGACGAACAGCCCGATCGTGCCGCTCAGCAGGACGTAATCCTCCATCTGCAGCAGCATGTACATATAGGCGTAGATCGCGCTCAGCACCGTGCCGACAAGGAAACCGACGAAGCGGCTGACGGTGCGGCCGAGATAAAGCGCGATCATGCCGATATC
>DASXQK010000349.1:0-3061 GCA_036493015.1 Dongiaceae bacterium
ACGATCCGCAAGAAATCCGCGGCGCTGCTGCAGGTAGTCCAGCTCTATTCGCCCAAGAACACCTATGATTCGATTTATCTCAGCAACTACGCCACCATCAACATCCTCGACCCGCTCTCGCGCATCAAGGGCGTGGGCCAGGCAACCCTGTTCGGGCCGCTGGATTATTCGCTGCGTATCTGGCTGAACCCCGACAAGCTGACCAATTACAGTCTGACGCCCTCCGACGTGATCAACGCAGTCTCGGCGCAAAACGTCCAGGCAGCGCTGGGGCGGATCGGCGCCGCCCCCGTCGCCCGCGACCAGCAATTCCAGCTGACCATCAAGACGCTGGGCCGCCTGACCACGCCGGAACAATTCGGCGCCATCGTGCTGCGGGCCAATGCCGACGGCTCCGTCGTGCGCATCAGGGATGTGGCCCGGGTGGAGACCGGGGCCAAATCCTCCGACCGCTATTCGCGCTTTAACGGCGCGCCAGCCGCCTCCATCGGCATCTATCTTTCGCCCGGCGCCAATGCCGTCCAGGTGACGAATGAAGTGCGCCGTGTGCTGGCGGAACTCGCCACACGCTTCCCGACCGACCTCTCCTATAACCTGTTCTTCGATACGACGGTTTTCGTGACCTCAACCGTGCGCGAAGTGATCCAGACGCTGGTCGAAGCCTTCGTGCTGGTGGGCATCGTCGTGTTCCTGTTCCTCGGCAAGCTGCGCACGACCCTGATCCCGCTGGTCGCCGTGCCGGTTTCCGTCATCGGCACCTTCGCCGTCATGCTCGCCATCGGCTACTCGGCCAACACCGTCTCGCTGCTGGCCCTCGTGCTTGCCATCGGCATCGTGGTCGATGACGCCATCGTGGTGATCGAGAACGTGGAACGAGTGATCGAGGAGAATCCCGATCTGCCGGTTCCCGATTGCGTCAAGCGGGCGATGAACGAGATCACCGCGCCCATCATCGCCATTACCCTCGTGTTGCTCTCGGTCTTTGTGCCGGTCGCCTTCATCCCCGGCATCAGCGGCACCCTGTTCCGGCAGTTTGCCGTGGCCGTCTCCGTCTCGATGGTCATCTCGGCGATCAACGCGCTTACGCTCAGCCCCGCGCTATGCAGCGTGCTGCTGAAGCACGGCAAGACCAGCGGCGGCCCGATGCGTTATGTGCTGGGCGGCATCGACCGGGTGCGCAACGGCTATGTATCCGTCGTGCGCCGGCTCGTGCGGGTCGCGATCCTGGGTGCGGTCATCGTCGTCGCGGTCCTTCTGGGATCGGGGCTGCTGTTCCGCGCCACGCCCCAGAGCTTCCTGCCGGAGGAGGATCAGGGCGCTTTCTTCGCGGCCATGCGCCTGCCGGAGGGCGCCTCGATCAACCGCACCGCCGAAGTGGTCAAGCAAGTCGAGGAGATCATCAAGCCGATCCCCGGGGTGGAGGGCGTGCTGTCGGTGGTGGGCTTCAATTTCATCGATGGCCTCGCCTCGTCGAACCAGGCCTTCTTTGTCATCCGCCTGAAACCCTATGAGGACAGGCGCAAGGTGTCGGAAAGCGCGGGCGCGATCATTGCCCGCCTGCGCCCGGAACTGGCCTCGATACCCGACGCGATCGTCTTTCCCTTCAACCTGCCGCCGATCCTTGGCCTGGGTAATACCGGCGGGTTCCAATACGCGCTGGAAGGCCTGCAGGGACAAACACCCCAAGACCTCGCTTCTACCATGGGCGGCCTGCTGGTTGCGGCGAACCAGCAGCCGGAACTGGCCGGTGTCTTCAGTACATACGCCGCCGATACCCCGCAGATCTTTCTCAATATCGACCGCGACAAGGCCCAGGTACTGGGCATCTCCGTCAGCGACATCTTCAACGCGCTGCAATCGACGCTTGGCGGGTTCTATGTCAACGATTTCAACCTGTTCGGCCGTACCTGGCAGGTGAATATCCAGGCCGAGACAAACTTCCGCAAATCGGTCAACGACATCTACCGGATCTATGTGCGCAACAAGACTGGCGACATGGTGCCGATTCGCGCACTCGCCGAAGCAGAGCTGGTGCAAGGTCCGCAGGCGATCACCCGTTATAACGGCTTCCGCGCAGCCATCGTCAACGGTGCGGCGAAGCCCGGCTACAGCAGCGGGCAAGCCATCGCCGCCATGGAGCGCATCTCCGCCAGCACGCTGCCGGCGGGCTATACTTTCGAATGGACCGGTACCGCCTTGCAGGAACAGGCGGCCAGCGGCCAGACGCCCGTCGTACTGGCTCTGGCCCTGCTGTTTGCCTATCTATTCCTGGTCGCGTTGTACGAGAGCTGGAATATCCCGATCTCCGTGCTGCTCTCGGTCAGCGTCGGCGTGCTGGGCGCGATTGCCTCGGTTGCGTTCACCGGCCTCAGCTTCGATGTCTATGCCCAGATCGGCCTGGTGGTTCTGATCGCGCTGGCAGCCAAGAACGGCATTCTGATCGTCGAATTCTCCATCGATCAACGCAAGGCCGGCAAGGGCCTGCTGGACTCGGCGATAGAGGGCGCCCGCCTTAGGTTCCGTCCGGTGATGATGACGAGCTTCGCCTTCATCCTGGGGCTGGTGCCGCTGGTGATTGCGACCGGCGCCGGGCAGGCGAGCCGGCGGGCCGTCGGCACGCCCGTCTTCGGCGGCATGCTGGCGGCCTCGATCTTCGGCATCTTTGTCATCCCCATGCTCTATGTTGTCTTCCAGTGGATGCGCGAGCGTGTCGCTGGATCGAAACCGGCACCGGCTGCAAAACCGCCCGCCGTATTGCCGGCGAAATAGGAATAGATGGACAAGCTATCGACTATCGGCCGCTGGCTGGCGCGCGAGGGGCGGCTTGCATCCGGCAATCTCGACCTATTCCAGGGTTTTTGCGGTCAGGTAGCGGCCCTGGCGCCGCTCGAGCGCTCCTGGCTGCATCTGCGCGCCCTGCATCCGCAATATGCCGGCGTATCGCGGGTCTGGACGAAGGAGGGCGGCGGCAAGGAAACTTTCCTCAACCATGGCTTCGAACTCAGCAAGACCTATCTGCGCAGCCCCGTGCGCTTTGCCGTGGAGGGTCGCCAATCGGGCC
>DASXQK010000350.1:0-7010 GCA_036493015.1 Dongiaceae bacterium
CGGTCATAGGTCCAGCGGGCCAGCCTCGACAGGCCAGGCACGGTCAATAAGCGGCCGAGCCAGCGCCGGCCGGGCGTCTCCAGCCACAGGGCTGAGAAGGCATCGGCACCGATATGGAGTTTGCCCTGGTCGTCTTCGACGTAAAGCTTGCGCCGCACCGCCTCCATGGCGATGCCGGGCTCGGCCAAGACCTCGGGCCGGCCGACGATGTCGCACCACTCGATATCCTCGCCGGTGTCGCCGGTACGCATTGCCTCGCGCTGATTGGCGACGCCGGCACGGCAAACCGGGCAAGCGCTATTGTAGTAAACTCGTCGCGTTTTCATGGCCGGCAGCCTCGGGTATTCCAGCTTGGCTGATCTTTATGTCGCGTTTGTCATGGAGACGATCAAGACCACGTTTCGCACCGATATTCCGCTGGATTATTGCCTGAAACATTTCTATTAGGCCCGGCAGGCGGAAATGCTGCCCTTCTGCCAGGTCGAACATGACGGGCTGGAGCATGAACTAGGAGAGATGACGATGAGGTCTTACGGCTCGCCCAGGCAATCCGTCCTGTTTGTCATGGCAGCATTCTTGCTGTTCCTGGCGTTGTGTCCGGCCATCGTCCTGGCGGCATCGACCCTTAAGGTGGAATCGCCCTGGGCACGGGCGTCGCTGAGCGGTGTCAGGAATGCCATCGTCTATGGCGCGCTGGTGAACGAGGGATCGGCGCCGCTCACGATCGTCGGCGGCTCGACACCGGTGGCGGCCAGAGTCGAATTCCACATCCATGCCATGAACGGCGATGTGATGACGATGAAGCAGCTCGACGGCATCGCGCTCAAGCCCGGCGAGCGGGCGACGCTCCAGCCGGGCGGTCTTCACATCATGCTGATCGATCTCAAGCAGCCGCTGAAGCAGGGCGCGAGCTTCCCCCTGACGCTGGTTGCTAGCGACGGCACCTCGGTCGACATCACAGTGAAGATCGAAAGCGCCACGGCCACCGGGCCCACGCAATAAGCGGGGGCACTGTAAGACCGGGCACCGTAGCCCGGCACCGTAAGCCGGGCGCGATAAGACGATCTCCCGATAAAAGCGACCCGGAACCTTGAGCGGGCTGCCGCCCAAGGTTCCGGGATTCCGACATCGATGTTTTCCGTAACCGACCGATCGGGGGCAGCCGGCGCCGGAGTCGGCACCGATATCGGTAGGTGCCGCATAGACACACGAGGCGCCGATGGAAATCCTGCGCGCAGGAGCGAAGAATTTTCGCCAATGCGGCGGGCTTGTCGCCGAAGCGTAGTACTTGCTAAACTTCTGCCCTTATTGCGGGTTTCCAGGGGGAGGGAAATTCGCGCGGGGCTGCGGATTATCGCCACGCTGGCCATCGCCCTCAGCTGTGCCGGCGCCGGCACCATCCCGACCGATCAGCCGCGCAGTGCGAGCAGCGATACTTGCTGGCGCGACAAGAATCCCGACAGGGCGATCGCGGGCCTGCAGCCGGATCATCGATCTGACCCTGACGCCCGATGCCGGCATCGCCTCGGCCTACAACAGCCGCGGCAACGCCTTTCTGCAGAAAGAGGATTATCTCAGCGCTATCGTCGATTACGAAGCGGCCATGCGCCTCGATCCCGGCTTCGCCTATGCCCATTTCAACCGGGGATTGGCACTGTACGACCAGGATAAATATGCCGAGGCCATCCCGAATTTTTCCTGGGCGATGGAGAACGATGCCGGCGACGACGCTGCTTTCACCTATCGCGAAAAAGGAAATTACGACCAGTTAATCGCCGATTTCACCACCGTCCTCGCCATGGATCCGAAAGAGGCCGATGCGCTGATGCATCGGGGATGGGCTTACTACCGCAAGGGCGAATACAGCCGGGCAATCGACGACTTTAACGCGGCACTTGCGATCGATCCGAAGTATGCGGGCGTCTTTAATCATCGCGGCCTGGCCTACCAGGCAAAAGGCGACGATGCCCGCGCCGCGCAAGATTTCGACGCGGCGCTGCGTATCGCGCCCGATATGGCCGACTATTTCCGAAACCGCGGCATTGTTTTCAGGAACCAGGGGAAATTCGACGAAGCCGTCGCCCGCTTTGACCGGGCAATCCGCCAGGATGGCGGCGATGCGTGGACTTACGTCCTGCGCGGCGACGCCTATCGGGACAAGGCAGCCTACGATGCCGCGATCACCAATTATGACGAGGCAGTCCGGTTGTCGCCCGATTATGGCGCCGCCTATGCGCGGCGCGGTCAGGCCTATGCCGGCAGGGGTGACGCGGCGCAGGCCCTCAAGGATCTCAGCGCCGCTATTGCCCTCGATCCCAAGGACAACTGGCTATACACCCAACGCGGCGATTTCTTCCGGAACCGGAGCGATTATCAAAGGGCGATCGCCGACTACGCCCAGGCCATTGCGCTGCAATCCGATGACGCCTTTGCCCTTCATGGCCACGGCAGCGCTCTTCAGGCCATGGCGCAGGACAAGGCGGCGCTCCGCAAAGGCGACGATCAGGCAGCCCTTGCCGATCTGACGGCAACATTGACGCTAAAACCTGACGATGCGGCCCTGCTGCGTGAGCGGGGCCGAGTTTATGATTCACTCGATGACGCGGTGCACGCGCTGAGAGATTACAATTCCTCACTGACTCTGGAGCCGGAGTCGCAGTTCGGTCATGACTATCGTGGCTTCGTCTATCTGTATTTAGGCGATCGCCAGCTCGCCTTCGCGGATTTCGACAAAGCCATAGCCATCAATCAGGGCGCGAGTGCGTACAATTACCGCTGTTACGCCTTTGCTGTTGTGGGCGAAACGACCAAAGCCCTGACGGATTGCGACAAATCGCTTCAACTGCGTCCGGAAGATGCAAATACGCTGGACAGCCGCGCTTATGCACGATTGCAGGCAGATGACCTCGACGGCGCGATTGCCGATTACGATGCGGCATTGCGCGCCGACCCTCGCCAGGCCTCGTCATTTTTCGGGCGCGCCATCGCCAGTTTCCGCAAAGGGGACAAGGTCGCGGCGCGGCGGGATATCTACATCGCGCGGTCGCTGGATCGCGCAATCGACCGTCGCATGGCTCGAGTGCATCTGCTGGCGCCGGCAGAATTCCCGATCGATACTGCCGTGCTGCCGGCGACCGAGGGCAACCGCTAGGCGATCTGCAGCCTGATCCCGCCGAGCTTTTCGATCTCGATTTCCACCCGGTCGCCTGGGGCCACACGTTGAGAGCTGACGATGCTGCCCAGGGTGACGAACTCGCCCGCCTTGAGATGCTGGCCGTCGCTGGCGCGCAAATTCGCGAGCCAGGCCAGCGCATTCAGCGGGTGATCCATGATGTCGCTGCCCTTGCCGCGCCTTGTCTCGCGCCCATTGATGCGCATGGTGCCGGTGATCGCGGCGAGGTCGATCGCCTGCCAGTTGGGGATCTCTTCGCCGAGCGCACAGCCGACATTATAGAAATCATCGGCAATCAGGGTCGGCACACCCACGGCCTCGCGGTCGGCATAGCGGTCGTCGCACAGCTCAATGGACGCCATGCAGGAATCCACCGCCGGCCACAAACTGGCCGCCGTGTAATACCGGGAAACGGGCGGAAGATCGCGACCGAGCCTGACGGCGATTTCACATTCGACCGAGGGTTTGATCAGTCCGCCGACGTTCCAGCTTCCGCCATTCGTGAGCAAGCGGCGAGCGTGGACCTGGCCGGCACAGGGCTGGTCGATACCGAGCTTTTCGCGCATAACCTTGGTGGTGCAGCCGATCTTGTGGCCGGCGACAGGCCCTTCGCCGGCAGCGCTCAGCAGCTCGTGCAGGTGCCGCTGCACCGCATAGCCCGCCGCTGCGTCAGCGGGTGCCATGTCCGATGACAGCGCGGCGACAGCGCGATGCTCCAGGCGCGCCAAGGCGAGCACCCGGGCAGCCGCATGGGGATTGAAACCTGGCATCGCAGCGAACCTCAAAGCGCCGTGATCAACGCCCCAGTATAGGCTCCAGCGCGGCGCGATTGTCAGTCAGCCAGCGAAAGACCTCGTCGACGATCGCGGAAGGGTCGCGCGCTGGCTGCCAGCCGGTCGTGGCCGTGACCAGCGCGTTATCGCTGACGTAGTAGGGGATGTCGAACGGCTCGGTCTCGCCGCGCTCGCTCACGGCGCGGGCCTTACCGCCGGCCTGGCCGCAGAGCGCGGTGAGCTCGGCCAGCGACAGGCTGTTGGCGCTTCCGCCGCCGACGTTATAGATCTGCCCGTCATGCTGCGGCCAATCAGTGATCTGGCGGCGCAGCAGCTCGTACAGATCCTCGATATGCAACAGGTCGCGCACCTGGCGACCCTTGCCGCCGAAACCGTGATAGGCGAGCGGTCCGCCATAGACATGGCGCGCGGCCCAGAAGGCGATCAGCCCCTGTTCGGCCTTGCCCATCTGCCAAGGCCCGGCGACGACCCCACAGCGATTGACCAGCGTACGCAGTCCGTAATTGGCTCGGTATTCCTGGAGCATCAATTCGGCGGCGAGTTTGGTCGCGCCATAGATGGTGCGAGCACCACGCAGCGGGAAACTTTCGGCGATGCCGGCTGTGGACCAGCCCGCGCCTTGGGCGGTATCGGGCAGTACGAGACGGTTGGCGCTCTCCACCAGCGGCAGGGCGCGCAATCCGGCGATGGGATAGACCCGGCTGGTGGACAGGAAGATGACGTCGGCCCCATGGCGGCGCGCCGCCTCGAAGGCATTCACGCTTGCCGTCAGGTTGACGTCGATGGCATAGCGCGGCGAATCGGCATAGCCGGCATGAACCGAAGGTTCGGCGGCGCAATCGAGCAGCAGGTCGAAGGCGCCTGCCGCATCGATATCCTCCGGCCGGCGGACATCGCCATGGAAAAACTGCACGCCACCGGCCGCCAGGCGCGGCACGGCAAGCTCGCTGCCGCGCCGGCGCAAACTGTCCAGGGCCACGACATCGCAGCCTTCCAGATCGCGTTTCAAAGCGATTGCCAGATGCGCGCCAACGAAACCGGCCCCGCCGGTCACGAGGACTCGTCGATACCCCAGCATTGTCCCCTCCCAATCCCCAATCGCAACCTACTCACGCGGGGGCCATCCCTCAAGGTGCATTTGCACCCGTTCCGTATGAAGAAAGCCGCCGTACAAAGAATCGGCGCGAGGGTTTCCTCGCCGCTAACCGGGCCGGCTCTGAAAGCCCTTAACGGCCGGGCAGGCCTGTAAATCTTGCTTTCCCGCGTGCCGCTAGCCATCCTGCCGCTCGATTATCGGCCTTCGGATAGCCAGCCCTTCATTGCCAATCAGGGACCAGCCGCCTTGCCTCTCCGCGTCGGGCTTTTCGCCACCTGCCTCGTCGATCTGTTCCGGCCGAGCGTAGGCCTGGCTGCCGCCAAGCTATTGGAAGAGGCGGGCTGCGTGGTCGAGGCACCCCGCGCCCAGACCTGCTGCGGACAGCCGGCGTATAATTCCGGCGACAAGAAGACAACCAGCGCCATCGCCCGCCAGGTGGTCGATCTGTTCGAAGAGTTTGACTACGTGGTGGCGCCCAGCGGCTCCTGCGCCGGGATGCTGCGGATTCACTATCCCGCATTGCTCGCCGAAGATCCGGCCTATGCCGCCCGCGCCGTCGCGTTTGCGGGCAAGTGTCATGAGCTAGTCGGATTTCTGGTCGATGTGCTGAAGCAGGATCGCGTAGCGGCGCGCTTTGCCGGCAGCGTCACCTATCACGATTCATGTTCGGGCCTGCGCGAGCTCGCCATCAAGGGGCAGCCACGCCGATTGCTGGCCAGCACCGGTGCCGCCTTGCGCGAGCTGCCGGGTGCGGAAATCTGCTGCGGGTTCGGGGGCACCTTCTGCATCAAATACCCGGAAATCTCCGACCGCATGGTGAGCGAGAAGGCCGCCGACATCGAGGCGACGGGCGCCGACCTGCTGCTGGCCGGCGATCTCGGCTGTCTGCTGAACATGGCGGGCAAGCTGAAGCGCCGCGGCGCCAAGGTGAAGTCGCGCCATGTCGCCGAAGTGCTGGCGGGCATGACCGGCAATCCTGCCATCGGCGAAGGCCAGGACTGAGATCATGGCCACGCATCTGAACGACAGCCGCGATTTCCGCCGCAACGCCAATATCGGCCTGGCCGACGCCAATCTGCAGAAGGCGCTGGCGGGGATGGAGGATACCTTCGTCGCCGGCCGGGCGCGCGCCGCAGAGGCGCTGCCGGAATTCGAAGCGCTGCGCGACGCAGCCAAGGCGATCAAGGATCACGCGCTTGCCAATCTCGATTTCTATCTCGAGCGTTTTGCGGCCAATGTGGAAAAGGCGGGCGGCGAGGTTCATTGGTGCAACGATGCCGAGAGTGCGCGCGCGGTGGTGCTTGCTCTCTGCCGGCAGGCGGGCGCCAAGACGGTGACCAAGGGCAAGACCATGATCGGCGAGGAGATCGCCATCAACGATCATCTTTCCGAACATGGTATCGAGCCGGTGGAAACCGATCTCGGCGAATACATCATCCAGCTGCGCCACGAGACGCCGAGCCATCTCATTGCGCCCGCCATCCATCTGACGGTGGAGCAGGTGGGCGAGACTTTTATGGAGGCCCATACCGACCTCGACCCGCGTCGGCCGCTGAGCGAGCCCGCCGACATGCTGGCGGAGGCCCGCGCCAAGCTGCGCCGGCGCTTCCTGGAAGCCGATGTGGGCATAACCGGCGCCAATTTCCTGATCGCCGAGACGGGCTCATCGGTCATCGTCACCAACGAGGGCAATGGCGATCTGACTCAGATCCTGCCGCGCATGCATATCGTGCTGGCGAGCATCGAGAAGATCGTGCCGACGCTGGACGACGCCTCGACCATCCTGCGCGTGCTTGCGCGTTCGGCTACGGGGCAGGAGATGTCTGTCTACACAACCTTCTCGACCGGCCCACGCCGGCCGGACGATCTCGATGGGCCGGCGGCCTATCACGTCGTGCTGATCGACAACGGCCGCACCAAGCTGCTGGGCACCGAGTTCGAGGCGATG
>DASXQK010000351.1:0-10847 GCA_036493015.1 Dongiaceae bacterium
AGCCTTTACCGGGATGCCATTCAAAGACGGCGATTAGACACCCCGTCTCGGTCCAGGAGTTATGCCGGGTTCCCGGCTGGAAGCTGACGAAGTCGCCGGTGCGGAAGACGTGCCCGTCGCTATCGGTCAATTCCCCTTCCAGGATGACGAATTCCTCGAAGCCCGGATGTTCATGGGCAATGGTGCGCGCCCCGGGCTGCAGCCGCATGAGGTAACTGCCCTCGGCTTTCTTGCGGTCATAACTGATCGGCAACCACGAAATGTCCGGCTGCAGCGGGCCTTCAAGGTCATAGGGTAGGAACTCGGTGCCGGCAGTCGGTATGATTCGGCGGGCGCGGCGTTGGTCCATCATTCCCTGCTCCGATTCTTTCCCGGCCTCACCGCGCAACAATTCCCCGTGATTATTTACCCGCAAGGATGACAGGCGCAACGCCCTGTGTCTTGATCGGCTGCGAATTGCGCGACCATGCCATCTTGGAGGGGGGATCGCCGCCATGAGGCCCAACCCGATCGATGATGCCCTGCATTTCCTGACCAGCTCAGCGCTGTTCTACGTCTTTGCGGTACTGGTCATCCTCAGCCTCGTCATTGCCGCGACCAATCTGGCGCGCGATCCCGCGCAGCGTACTCTCAGGAACCTGGCGACCTATGTCTTGCGCTTCTTCATTGGCTGCATGTGGTGGCAGCAATCCTTATGGAAGCTGCCGCCGACCTACACCGACCTGCCGGACGGATCCGGGGGCTTGCGCTATTGGGTCGGCAAGATGATCGATGGCGCGGCCTTTCAGATTCACAGCGATTTCGTCCGGTACATTGTCCTGCCCAATTTCCTGTTGTTCGCACCGGTCGTCTATATGACCGAAGTGTTCATCGGCATTTCCTTGTTGCTGGGCGTGGCAGTCCGCCTCAGCGGCCTCATCGGCGCGGCGATGGCGATCAACCTGTGGCTCGGCCTTTACTCCACCCATGGCGAATGGCCCTGGACCTATTTCTTCCTGATCGTCGTGCAGCTGATGTTTGCCATCAACCAGGGGGGACGAAGCCTGGGCGTGGATGCCATGATTGCCCGCCGCCTGGAGGAAGTTCCCAGTCATGGCGGATTTCGCACGCGAGTCCTCGCTTTGATCACCTGATGGCCGGGCCTATGACTTTCGGGTTCGCGAGGAAAAAGCGAGCCTGAGGAAGGTCAACAGGATCCGGACAAGGGCACGAAGGCTGCCCAACAGATTGCCGGACACCTTCGAATGACCGCCTCGGCGCAGGCGGTGATCGACCGGAATCTCTTCAATCCTGAGCCCAAGCGAAGCGGCCCGCATTTGCATCTCCAGATTCCAGCCATAGGTCATCTCGCTCATGTCCAGCCGTTGGAGAGCCACGGTCGAAATGGCGCGAAACGGACCCATATCGGTGTAGCGGACCCCATACAGGCCATGCAGCAGGATGCCGGCGAGCCGGCCGGCCAGGATCTGTTGCGGATTCATGCTGCCCGGTTCGCGCTGGCCGCGTATGCGCGAGCCGATGACGAAATCCTTTCTACCTGCCGCTATCGGTTCAATCAGCTGCGGCAAGAATTCCGGGCAATCGCTGCCGTCGCCATCGAGAAAGGCGACGATTCCACAGCCGACGCCAAGCGCCTCAATGCCGGATTGGCAGGCCCGGCCATATCCCCGGCGCAGTTCGGCGAGGATTCGGGCACCCGCAGCCCTTGCCCGCGCGGCCGTCTGATCGGTGCTGCCATTGTCGACGACAATGACCTCGCCAACGGGCTGCCGCAGAACAGCGCGAACGACGTCGCCGATCGTAGCCTCTTCATTCAGGGCGGGAATGACGACGCAGACATTGGCGGCGTTCCAGCGTTCCGGGGAACGCTCGCCCGAGAGCGATATCAGAGGCTCCATCTCAGGCCGCAATTGGCGCAGGCCTTGGGCGGCTCATCGGACAGCAGCGCGCGGCGGAAGTCCCGGTATCGCTCGCCGTTCCAGATCTCGCGCAGGCTCTGCTGGGTGGCATTGCCAAGAGTAAAGCTGTCATAACCGCGCATCGAGAAAGGCGCGATGCAGCAGGGAATAGCCCGGCCATGGGCGGTGAAATACATCAACGTCCACGGCCTGCGGCACAGGGTCCATGGGCTGTCGACGGATTTCCGCTTCAAACTCGTCTCGGGCTCGCTCGCCCCAGAGGCATCCAGCGTCACGCCCAGCTCCATCGCCAGGGCCTGCGCCTTGTGAATCGCCCCTGCCTCCGTCTCGGCCACGTGCTCGAACAGGGCGGATTCGCTGCGCGCGAGACCTTGGCCATCGGGGTAATAGACGAGGCGCTGCAGATAGACCTGGCGAATGCCGATATCCGCGGCCAGCCGCACGAAATCGGGAAGCTGCCCGATCGTCTCCTTAAGGCCCGTCAGCCAGAGCGAAACCACAGGCGATTGAGCTTTCATTTCGCGCTGTAGGGCGGTGAACATCTTCAGATTGCGAACAATGCGGTCGAACATGTCGCGTCCGCGCACCAGCTTAAAGGCGCGCGGCTCCGCCGCGTCGAGCGATACACGAAGCTCGTCCAGCCCCGATTCAATGAGGGCAATGCCGCGCTTGCGGGTAAGCAACGTGCCGTTGGTGTTGAACAGGGCGTAGATGTTTCGCTGCTTCAGATGCCGGATCATCGCCGGCAGCTCGCGCACCATCATCGGCTCGCCAATACCATGCATGACCACGCGCGCGACGCGCGGAAACTGGCCGACGATGGAAGTGAACAGCTCCCACGACATATCGGCCGGCGGTTCCAGATCCTCGAAAGTCCGCGGGCAGGTCGTGCAGAGCAAGTTGCAGCGGTTCGTCGTCTCAAGATAGAGACAGACGGGTTCGCTCTCGGCCTTCGGGCCAAGCCGGTCGCCGGCCTGCTCAAAATAATGCCGCGCGCGGTTGGCAGCCTGGGTCGTGGTGCTCGGTGGCGTCATCGTCCTGAACCTGCTGTTTCCTCGGCGGCCGCCGAGCGTCGTTCGCGCCGATGAACCCATAGTTGGCCGGCTGTCGCAAGCAGGAATGAGCCGTATAACACGGAATTGAAAACCAGCTCGCGGGCCCCCGAGCGATTTTCTAGCACAGCGTAAAGAACGAAGCTGCCCGTGGTCAGGATGAGCACCGGCCAGCGGGGCGCCAGACAGAGCAGCGGCAGCAGCCAGAGGAAGTACCAGGGGTAGTGCGGCGTCAGCAGGATGAGCAGGGTCGTCGCCAACGATAGGCACCAGCCCAGCTGGCGCGCCCAATCGCCTTTTGCGGCATCCCGCATGGCAAGCACCGCGAGGGCCGCCAGCAGCAGCAGCGCTGCCGCAAGATAGGCTACAGCCGGCAGCGTCCAGCCGGAGACGAACGAAATCAAGCTGACGATGAAATATCCACCGCCGGTGGCAAGGCGCTCCTCGCTCACATAGGCGGGCAGGAAGCCCAGCACTTCGCCGCCGACGGAAAGATAGGGCAGATAAAAGCAGATCGCAGTCGCGGCGAACGCCGCCGGCAATCGCCAATCCCAGCGGCGATAGAGTGCCGGCACGATGGCGATCGGCAGGAACTTCACAAGAGCGGCCGAAGCGAGGAAAAGTCCCGCGATAAAGGGTGCCCTCCTGTAGCAGGCCAGCAGGGCAACGGTCACGAAGGCAGCTGCCGCAGCATCGACATGGCCGCTTCCGGCTATTTCCCAGATTGCCAGCGGATGCCAGGCATAGATCGCGATATGGCTGGGCGGCGCGCGCAACTCTTTGAGAAGGCGCAGCAGCAGAAAGATCGTCGCCAGGTCGAAGGCCAGCATGGCGATCTTCATCGCCAGCACCGTTGCGCTGATGCGAGTCACGCCTAGGAAAATAAACTGTGCCGCCGGCGGGTAGATCGTCCGCGCATAATTCGCACGGTTTACGCTAGGGTAGATGGCGCTGTCGCGCAGCTCCTTAAGATTGTCGTCCGCCGGCACATAACGATAGGGGTTTATGCCCGCACCCTGCACCTCGCCGTCCCAGACATAGCGGTAGATATCCGAAGATAGATAAGGCGGAAATTCCACCGTCGCGACCCGCAGGATTACTGCAACCGCGAGGATCAGCCATAGAAGACCGCGGACGTTTGCGCCATTTCGTGTCAGGCAAAAGACGGCGGCGAGATAGAGGGCTCCCTGCCCCAATGCTGCGGCAATCGCACCGTCGTAGTCACCCGCCGTCTGCAGATAGAGGCCCAGCAACTGCAATAGCGTGAGGGCGCCACCGAGCGCGATGAAAACGAGCTGGAATTTCCTGGCCGTCACGGTGTGCGCAATTCGGTAGAGCTCCCGGCGAGGCGCCTACCGATCTCCGGGTTATCGGCCATGAGCTTGTGGAGAAACCGCGCCGTCGCCTCCGCCTTGAATCCCTGCAGCGCCGCGGAGCGAAAACCGCTCGGCACCATAAGGTCCCGATACAGGATCTTCAGCGATTCCCAATCATCGACATCGTACCACTCTGGCAGCCGAATAACGGCCAGGCCAGCCTCGGCCGCCCGCATCATCGTCTGGGACAATACCCGTGACGTGCTCCAGTCGATCGCCGAGAAAAGATGGGGCTCGGGCCGTTTTAGGCCGATCAGGTAATAACCGCCATCGCTTGCCGCTCCCAGCACGACCCTGTCGCCGGGTGACGTGACTTCTGCCACTGCATTCTTCAGTAAAGACTGCGGGAGTGTCGGGCTATCGGAATTGATCAGGCAGACGGCACCGAACCCGGCGGCGAACAGATCGTCAGCCGCATGGCGCAGCCGCTCGCCGAGATCCCTGCCACGCTGCGCCAGCAGAAAGAAATCTCGGGGCAGCAGACCGTCGAATGCAGCTTCTTCGCCGGCAGGCGTGAACGCGACTGCACCTAAAATCCGCCCTTCGCCGGACAGCTCGCCGATGTTCCGGGCCATATCCTGGATGAAGCAGCGGCTCGCCTCGGTGGCCTGTTCGGGACTCAACTGCGGCGTCAGGCGGGTCTTCACCAAACCGATGCGCGGCGCCTTCGCCATCAGGACGAGGGCGCAGCTTTGCGCCGGCAGATTCAATACCGAATCTGGCTGGATGAGGCGATACGCCATCGTGCCCCTTGTCGGAAAATTCCCTGGACTTCAACGTTGTTGCAATCCGGCCGCCCGGTCAAATGGCGGACAATCAGCGCCGCGGGTTTCACGGCTTCGTGATGGCCTGTTTCACGCTTATATCAGTTGACCGGGTGGAACCTGCAGGCCACGATTCACCAACACAGGGGCTGAGGCAAACCGGCAAATGCCCGTCAAGGCGACGATCGAAATCGATGCGCGACAAAAGACATTCGCTTCGGGTCTGTTGCCAGAGCTTCTGGCCGCTTTGCGCGATTGCCGGCTGGGCGATCTGGTCGCGGTGAATGGCGAGGCCTCGATCGGCAGCGATCTCGAAACCTGGTGCCGCTTCACCCGCAATACTCTGCTCGAAACGGAATCGGCCGGCGGCCGCCATCGCTGGGTATTCCGTTATGGCGAATCTGCCGAAAAACTGGAGCCGCGGCGCCCGGTCGGCGCGCGCCTCTGGCTCTATACCAATTTTGACTGCAATCTGAGCTGCGACTACTGCTGTGTGCGCTCTTCACCAAAGGCGCCTCGCCGTCCGCTGGGCCTGGAGCGGGTCCAGCGCATCTCCCGTGAGGCCGCGACCCTCGGTGTCCAAGAGATCTTTGTTACCGGGGGCGAACCGTTCCTGCTGAATGATATCGGCGAGATCTTGCATGCTTGCCTAGCGGCGGCTCCGACGACGGTGCTGACCAATGGCATGCTGTTTGCCGGGCCGCGCTTGGCGGTGCTGCGCTCGCTTCCACGCGACCGCTTGATCTTCCAGATCAGCCTCGATAGCCCGACGCCCGAGCGCCACGACCGGCATCGCGGCGCCGGTTCGTGGTTGCGCGCCTGGCGGGGCATTCAGCGCGCCCGCGCGGAGGGTTTCCGTGTTCGCCTGGCGGCAACGGTTGCCAACGATGCACAGGCCGAGGAGTTCCGTGTCTTTCTCAATGCGGAGAAGATTGCGCCGGACGATCGCGTCATCCGACGAATCGCGTTACGGGGTTCCGCCGAGGACGGTCTGGCTTTGGCCCGGGCCGATCTGGTGCCGGAGGTAACGATCACCGCCGACGGTGTTTTCTGGCACCCCGTCGGCGCGGAAGATGTCGATCTGCTCGTCTCGCGGGAGATTTTTCCGCTGGCGGATTCCTTTGCGACCGTGCGCGGTGCCTTCGAGCGCGAGACGGCGCATCAGCGCAGCCTGGCAAAGATATTTAACTGCGCCTGATGGCCCGGCTTAATCGTCGCCGCGACTATCCGTTGGTGAAGAAGCCCTGCTGTTTCGATGCTTCGCGCAGTTCGCCGTAGCCTGCGAGTTCCGGCTTGATCCAACGGCGAAGTCCCTCGGCTTCGAGAACGACCCGATGCTCCGGGTCATCGAAACTCATGGCCGCCAGCGCATCGGCGAATTTCTGTTCCCGTGCCTTGTCCAGGCCGGGCCGGGCCGTGAACATGCAATGGTTATAGGGCGGCGAGGTCCAGACCTCTCGCAGCGATCCTTCGGGAACCAGACGCTCCGCCTTGACCGTATTCCAATAGGGGCTGCCGACGGCACCGGCATCGGCACGGCCGTCGAGCAGCGCGCGGATGACTTCCGTCTCGCTTCGGCCCGTATCGCCATGCTTGCCCATATCGCTGTTGAACCGCAGGGTGCGGAAGTCGCGCCCTTCCACCATTCCCTGCTGTTGCAGAAAATGCACCGGCAGGATGGCGGCATGGCCGCTGTCGCGGCTGCCGAGCGCCAGAGTGCGATTCTCGAGATCGCCCAAGCCGGCGACAGGGCCGCCGCTCAACGCGACGATCTTAGTCGCCCAGCCGACATCCGTATCGCGCATGGCGATGGGCCGGCAGCGATGGGCGCTCCATTCGTCGGCTTGCAGGAAGGCGAGGTTCGTGTTCCAGGCAATGTCGATGCGCGGTGCGGCATCGTTGCCTTCAGCCAAAAGCGACTGGACCTGCGCCTCATAATTCTGGAACAGGATTACTTCGACGGGCAGCTTCGCCTCTTCGACGAAATAGCGGCGCATGCCTTCCCAGATCGTGACGACTTTGGGGTCGTAAGCGACCGCTCCAACCCAGATCGCTTTGCTCATTGGCCCCTCTTGCTGGCTGGCGTTTGACTGCTCGAGATCAAAATAGAGGAATTCCCAGCACGGCCTTGCCGATAAATTCGCGCAGCACATCGGCCGTCGGCGCCATGACCGCGCCGGCATGGGCATCGCGGAACAACCGCTCAATGCTCATATGCTTGGAGAAGGCGGCGCCGCCGCAGGCCCGCATCGCCGCCGACGTCACGCTGATCGCCGTCTCGCCCGCCGCGGCCTTGCTCTCGAGTACACGCAGCATCGTCGTTTCGCGCGGCCGCTCGAGGTGATCGACCAGATCGGCCATCCGTGCTGCCAGCCCGTCGGTCTCGATCTGCATGGCGGCGAGCAGAGCGCGCAATGTCGGCAGGCTCTCGCCCAGGCTGAGCCCGAGATGTTCGAAGCGCGCACTCTTAAGATGCGCGGCCGTTCCCGAAACGGTCGCGCGGCAGATTCCCAGCGCAACGGCGGTGCTGCCGAGATTGAACAACGGCAGGACGGTCTGCAGCATCGCCGGAAAACCGGCGCTGTCGTCGGTCAACTGCATCGTGCCGGGGATCTTGCAGTCTTCGAGGGTCATCGGCGCCGAGGCGTTGGCCCGCAGGCCCAAGCCATCCCACGGGCCGGCAATGGCAAGGCCGGGGCTGTTTGCGGCGACGAGATAGAGCGTGGAATCCGTGGGCCCGGTTCCCTCGGGCGACAATGCAGAGACGACATAGCTGTTGGCAAAGCCGGCACTGGTCACCCAGGATTTCCTGGCCGTGAGAGACACACCAGTGCCGTCGCGTTGCGCCCGCGAAACAGGGGCCCAGAAATGGCTTCGCGACCCGGCTTCGCTGAAGGCCAAGGTCGAAAGATGCTTGCCGGCGGCCATCTCTGAGAGGATCGGCCGGGTCTCTGCCCCGGAGCGCGCCGCGGCGATCGTAGCCGCAGCACAACTATGCATCACAAAGACCATGGCGGCTGAGGCATCGGCTTCGGCGATGGCCGCCGTCACGTCCGCGAAAGTCGCTGGCCCCATGCCCAGTCCGCCGATTTCGATCGGCAGCATCAGGCCCAGAAGGCCGCCTTTGCCCAGCGCCTCCACGGCATCGGAAGAGAATCGTCCTTCCTTGTCCGCCTCGCGTGCTTGGGGACCGAGGATGTCGTCGGCGATCCGCTTGGCTCTGGCTTGTGTGTCGTCCTGATTCATTGCGCGCCCCATGCCTTGCTGTGTGTGCCAGGGCCGTTGAGAAAACAAACCACGCCGAGGCCCCGTTGCCGGGATGCTACGGAAGGAGTGCTGCCTGATCAATGATCGAAACCGTTCACGTGTTTGTCATCGCGTGAATTGTCGTCGAATGATTTACCGAAGTCAGTGAATTGCAAGCGGATTTGTTGCAGGCGGCTATTTTCATACCCGGATTTCTGTGATCCGCATTTCGCTCACACGCGTATCACGCAACAGTGACTCCACACGAACTGCCATGGAGTTACTTCGTGCCTGTCGGGTTCGACACAACATTATTCAGGGAGCTAGACATGACTACAGGTCGCAAGATTTCCGGGATCAGCCTGCCCTTGCCGCCGCCGCGCTTCTGGCGACTGGCGCCGTAACGAGCGTAAATCCGGCGCATGCACCGTCAAGTGAGCGGTGCCAACAGCTGCAAGGGTACAAGCGCCTGCAAGACCGCGCAGAATCCGGGCGGCCCGGGCGCGAATTCCTGCAAGGGCCAGGGCCTGTCGATGATGGACGGCAACGACGCCTGCAAGGCGGCTGGTGGCCAGGTTCTGAGCTGATCGGCTTCGGCTAATCTGCTTTTCTTGCTGCGCCGCCGTTCCACAATCCGGGAGCGGCGCCCGCTTCCTTTTCCGGTACGCAAGATTATGAGCAGGGACGATATCCGCCATCTGGCATTGGGCTTCGGGCTCGGCCTGCGCACCGATCACTACAGTGATGTCTTTGCCAGACACGAGGCGGCACGGCGCGTCGACTGGTTCGAGGCCATCTCCGAGAACTTCATCGTCGATGGCGGGCAACCGCTCCATTTCCTCGGCCAGATCCGCCGCGACTACTCGCTGGTTCTTCACGGCGTATCGATGTCCATCGGCAGCGCCGATCCTCTCGACCAGAACTACCTCAAGCGTTTGCGCGATCTTGCCGACCGTTTCGAGCCGGCCTGGATATCCGATCATCTGTGCCGGACAGGTATCCATGGCGTGAACATGCATGACCTGCTGCCGCTGCATTTTCTCGGGAAGCCAATCATGAAGAATACTGCCCTGATCGCTTCGGCCATGGCCGCCATCATTGGCCTGGGTGTGGCTGTATCCGCCAAAGCCGAAGATGCGAAGAACGAGAAATGCTACGGCGTAGCCAAGGCCGGCCAGAACGACTGTGCCACGGCCAGCAACTCCTGCGCCGGCACCACCACCAGCGATGCTGCGAAGGATGCCTTTCTTTATGTGCCCACCGGCATCTGCGCCAAGATCGCCGGCGGCAGCCTGATGCCAGAGACCTGATCGGCAGCCGGGGATGGGTTCAAACGGGGCAAGAGAGCTGCTGCCGCCCGGCCTGATCGGGGCGGTGATCGGCCGGCTGGAACGCCTGCCGCTTTGCATTCCGAGTATTCTTTCGTCTCGGCGTCGGCCTCGCCTTTTGGCGGTCGAGCCAGACCAAGATGCAGAGCTGGCCTACCATGATCGCCTTGTTCACCGACGAGTACAAAGTTCCTATCCTGCCCCCTGAAATTGCAGCTTATATGGCAACTGCCGTGGAGCTGACGGCTCCGGTCCTGCTCTGGCTTGGCCTGGCGACACGGCTGGGTGCTGCGGCCATGCTTGGCATGACCCTCGTCATACAGACTTTCGTCTATCCCCAATCCTATCCGACCCATCTGCTGTGGGCGGGCACCCTGCTCTATCTCATCTTTCGCGGGCCCGGCGTGCTGTCCATTGACCACCTGATCCGGAAAAGGTTTGCTCGGCCGTAGTTTCTGTCCACCAACGGCCGGCCCATGAAATTGTTTCTCGCCCTCTGTCTGGGGCTCGCTGCCTTTTTTTTCACCAAGGCAGCGCCAGCCCAGACTCATGACGCGCCGCGATCATTCACCGTCTTTGAAAAGGTGGGCTCGGCGGTGCAAGTCCGCACGCTCAACGCGACTCTTCTCGTCGATAGCCGCCTGCATTGGGGGGCGGACGAGCCGACCCGGACCGTTGTGCAACTCGTTATCGACACGATCCAGCGCAGCGATGCCGAGGGATTCCTCAAGGACATTGTCACTGCCACCGCCTGGCACGTCGATGGTGCGTTCAAGCGCATCCCCCTCTGGTCCCTCACAGAGCCCGGCGATATGGGCGAGATCGAACATGATCAGCCGTTGTTCATCGTCCGCCAGCCAGGTTGCTGCGGTGCGCGCAACAGCTTCGCCGCCTTCGCCCTCGATAACGGGCGGCGCCTGTTCACCGCGACGGGCGAGCGCGCCTCGGAATGCTGGGCAACGCTGGAAATACCCAACAGCCATGGCGTCTATCGCTACATCGCGCTGCACGCCGCGTATTCGGCGACCGACGATACATTCGGCTCGCGTAAGGAAACGGTGGGGTTGCTCACTTACGCAGCACCCGACAGGCCGCTGGCGCGCTATCGCCTGCTCGCCAAGGATCAGGCCGGCGTCGATGTTTTCATGGGCGAAGCCACCGT
>DASXQK010000352.1:0-5125 GCA_036493015.1 Dongiaceae bacterium
AGCATCTGGAAACCCGACTGGAGCAACTGGCCACCGTTGACGATCTGACTGGTGCGCAGAACCGGCGCGCGTTCGGCACTCAGTCACAGATCGAACTGCGCCGTGCCTCGCGGTTCAAACACGCGCTCTCCTTTCTGTTCATGGATATCGACCACTTCAAGCAGGTGAATGACCATTACGGTCACAAATTCGGCGACCTGGTATTGGCGACCTTCAGCACGATCTGCCAAAGCAAGCTGCGCCCTTCCGACGTCTTTGCCCGCTATGGCGGTGAGGAATTCATCCTCATGCTGCCGGAAACCGATATTACCCAGGCCGGCGTGGTCGCCGAGCGGCTGCGGGTGGCGCTGCGGCAGACGGATTTTGGCGACAATCCTGTCATGCATGGAATCGGCGTCAGCGTCGGCATAACCGGCCTGCGCGGTCCGCAGGATACGCTCAGCGCCATCCTGGAGCGCGTCGACCGCGCGCTCTATCGGGCCAAGACCGGCGGCCGAGATCGCGTGGAAGTCGAGCCCTGATTGTCGCTATGCTGATGCCATGCCCCATGGGCGGGGAGGGGTAGGGCAGGGGCGGCGGTGGAAGAGCGAGCGTGACGGCAGCAGGACAAGGCGAAAGCGCACCGGGTGGCGAACCATCCATTTCGGTGATCATCCCGACCCATAACCGGGCAGCCATGCTGGGCCGCGCGCTGGCCAGCGTCTTTGCCCAGACATTCACCCGCGTGGAAGTCATCGTGGTGAATGACGGCTCCAGCGATGCGACTGCGGCGAGCCTGCTGCAATTCACCGATCCGCGCCTGCGCATCATCCACCACCCCCGGGCGCTGGGGGCGGCGGCTGCGCGCAACGCCGGGCTGAAACTCGTCCGCGCACCCGTTGTTGCTTTCCTCGACGATGACGACGAGCAGCTTTCTGGATTTCTTGCCGAGACGGTGCGCGCCCATGCCACGGCGCCACGCGTCGATCTCTGCTGGACCGGCGTCATCTATCGCCAGCCCGACGGCAGCGAGAAGACGCTGGATTGGGGCCGCTGGGCCGGCTCGCCGCGCTTCGTCAACCGGCTCGCCGGGTGCTGCGGCATCTCGTTTCACACTGAGTGGCTGCGGGCGGCCGGCGGATTCGACACATCTTTTCGCATCACCGAAGACACCGATTTGTTCATGCGGGTCGTGGAAGCCAATGCACGCTGGCGCTGCATCAACCGTCCACTGATGCGTGTTTATGTCCATCCCGGAGCCAGCCTCAGCCGGTCGGGCAATAGCGAAATGCATATCGAACATATCCGGCGCCTGTTCGAGCGCCATGGCCCGCTGATCGAATCCGACCCCGTCATCCGCTCGCAGTATCGCGGGGCGCTGGCCAATCATCTCTACCGGGTTGGGCGAAAGACCGAGGCGCGGCGCGAAGTGCTGCGGATGCTGACCCATCGCGGATCGCGACTGCGGGGCCTGGAAAGCATCATGCGCTTCGAGTTGCGCCGCGGGGCAAGATCCGGGCGCTGAGTTTCGAGCTGTGCGGCGGGTACACGCTCGGGGCCGCTTGCGGCTGTCACCATTGCCTGACATGCTTCGCCGGCACGCAATGCTCATCGGAGGGGACAATGGGTATCATCGTCTGGATCGTGCTCGGGCTTGTCGCTGGCGCGCTCGCGAAATTCATCATGCCGGGACGCGATCCCGGTGGATTCATCGTCACCATCCTGATCGGCATCGCCGGTGCGTTGGTCGGTGGATTCATCAGCACGAAACTGGGCTACGGCGCCGTCGATGGCTTCGACATACGAAGCATCGTCATCGCCGTGCTGGGTGCCATTCTGCTGCTGATCATCTTCCGGTTGCTTCGCCGCAACACGTAACGTTCGGAGCCTTGCCTGGCACAGGCAGGCGCCATAATATACGGGTCATGACTTCGGCATTCCTTCGCCTCAACGGGGCGCGAATTACGGACCAGGCGTCGCTTCGGCGCCTGGTTTCGCTTGTTCGCGCCCATAAATCCGTTGAGGAGCCTGAATGCCATGTCTTCCAATCATACCGCTTCGAGTCACACCGCCCTGGGCCATCCTGCCGCTGAGCGGCGATCGCGATCCGACGATCCTGAGGCGACGGTTCTCTGCCTGTCGCTGCGCGCCAGTGCTGAAATCGGCGTGCTGGCGCGGGTGATCCAGCAGCTTGCCCGCCGGAATCTGCTGCCCAGCCGCCTGCACGGCACCGAGAGCGGCGATCACTTGCTGCTCGATCTGCAGGTCGCTGGCGTCAGTGAGCGCGAAGGCACAATCCTGGCGGAATCCCTGCGTCAGGTGGTGGGGATCGAGGAGGTCCTGACCTCGGGCCTGCAGCGCCAACGCGCCGCTTGATCGCGGCGGATTGCTGGCCTAAGGCTAGAGCAATCCAACGCGGATGAGCGGAAATGAGCGGCAAGAAACTGATCGATGAAGCGACCCTGAAGGATTTCCGCGACGACGGCGCCGTGGTGCTGCGCGGCTTCTTTACCGGCTGGATCGAGCGTCTCCAGGCAGGCGTCGAGCGCAATATCGCCGAGCCCAGTGCGGATGTGCGCATCTATGACGGCGCCAATGGCCGGCATTTCGGCGACTACTGCAACTGGGACCGCATTCCGGAATTCCGCGACTTCGCCTTCAACTCGCCGGCGGCGGTAATCGCAAAAGAGTTGATGGGCTCAAGAAGCGTGCGGCTGTTCCACGAACATGTGCTCGTCAAGGAACCCGGCGCCGACGTGCCCACGCCCTGGCATCACGACCAGCCCTATTACTGCGTCGACGGGGCGCAGAATGTCAGCCTCTGGGCGCCGCTGGATCCGGTCGGCCGCGAGGTGGTGCCGGAATTCATCGCCGGCTCGCATAAATGGGGCCGCTGGTTCCGGCCCGAGCGTTTCAACCGCACGGCGCTTTACCAGGATGACGGGATGGAGCCGGTGCCGGATATCGATGCCGAGCGCAGCAAATACCGCATCCTTGGCTGGGATCTGCAGCCGGGCGATGCGGTTGCCTTCCATTTCATGACCCTGCATGGGGCACCGGCCAACAAGAATACCCAACGCCGCCGACGTGCGGTATCGACGCGCTGGATCGGTGACGATGCGGTCTTTGCGCTGCGCAAGGGCGTGACTTCGCCGCCCTTCCGCGGTGTCAAGCTGGCGCCGGGCGCGCCAATGGAAGCGGCCGAATTCCCGCTGGTGATTTCGGGCTAGGGTGCGTGCTCGTAAATACCGTTCTGTCAGCGCGGCTCGCTGAATTTCAGCTTCACGCCGCTTGGGTGGGAGCCAGGGAAAACCTCACTTCTTTTCGACCTTCGCTATTATAGTATGGAAAATAAGATGCATCGCTTCGAACGCTGCGGTCGGGCTGCATGAGAATCGATGCGCGGGTTCAGGAGGGGCCGATGGACCGCCTTTTCGCCATAAACACTGCGGCGGTGGCGAGCGACATCATCGATGGCGAGGCCATCATGCTGCACCGGGTCTCCGGCAATTATTTCAGCACCGAGGGCGCCGGCAGCCTGATCTGGCAATGGATCGGCGAGGGTCAGGGCCGCGGCCGAATTGTTGATAAGCTGACCGAAAGATTTACCGCCGGGCGGGCGGAGATAGAGACCTCGGTCGATTCCTTCCTTGCCGAGCTTGCCACCCACAAACTTGTGCGGGAAATTGGCGGGGGCGACCTGCCGGTAGCTGAGGCGAGTGCTGAGCCCCCGACAAAGGCCATACCGGAGCCGCGGGTGCGATTTGCACCGCCAACCCTGCACGTCTATTCGGACATCCGCAATCTGCTGTTGCTGGATCCGCTCCATGACGTGTCGGAACTCGACGGGTGGCCGACGCCCAAGCCGCCCGACGCGGCAAGGTGAGCCGCGGCACGGTGAATTTTGGGGCCAGCGTGATTGTGCGTGCCGGTGCTTTCGGCGCAGCGCTTTCGGAAGAGGAGCAGGGTTCCTTCTTCCATGCCGCTTTGGAGCGCAGCTTGGCGGCGGAGGCAAAAGCCGAGACCATCGAGCTTCATTTTTCCATAGCCGGATACGTGATCTGTCTGCGGTTCGCCGGCAAGACGTTGGCTGAATGCTTCAGCCCGGCTCTGGCGCATCTCGCGGTTCCGCCCGCCAGCCGCCCCGATGCGGTTTTCCATATCTGGGACAGCGAATCGACGGGCATCGGGATGATACCGCCACCTTGCCCTCGTGGATGCTTCACCAGCCGCGGCGACATCTGGACCATGGGAAGCCAGCGGTTCAAGAGCGCCTATCTGTGGAGCGAATTTGCCCTCAATCTGTTCGATACCCGGACGGCAACCGGCGTCTATTGGACGCAAGGAACTTCGCCCCTACCTTATTGGGCCAAGGCCTCGCCATTGCGCTGCCTGCTCCACTGGTGGGCGGAGAGCAGGGGCTGCCAGCTGTTACATGCCGCCGCAGTCGGCAGCGGCGGCACGGCTGTGCTCATCACCGGCAAAGGCGGCTTGGGGAAGTCGACCACCGCGCTTGCCTGTCTGGACAAGGGGCTGCGCTACCTCGGCGACGATTATGTCCTGGTGCGCCTGGACCCGGTTGCCAGCGTGCACAGCCTCTATTGCACGGCCAAGCTGAATTGGGACCAGGTGACCCGGTTTCCAAGATTTGCCGGGCTGATCGCGGGCGCCGACATCGCCGCAACCGATAAGGCCGTCCTCTATCTTCACCCCGCCAGGCAGGAGCAAATAGCAGAATCGCTTCCGCTGCGCATGATCCTGACCCCGCGCATCGCCGACCAGTCGCAGACGGAGCCGGAGGCGATATCCAGGCTCGCCCTGCAACAAGCTGCCGCCTTCACCACCCTGGCGCAGCTGCCGCACGCCAGCGCCCGCACGCAGGACTTCATCGATCGTCTGCTCGATCGCCTGCCGGGCCGGCAGCTCGCGCTGGGACAGGATCTGGATGGCATCGCGGAAACGATCGTCCGACTGCTGGAGGGCCCCGGCCTGCAAGCGGCGCCGCGGGACGAAACCGTTGATCGGGTCGGCCAGCGACTCGTCAGTGTGATCATTCCGGCCCACAACGCTGCGCCCTGGCTGCAAGATACACTTGGCAGCGTTCTGGCCCAGAAATACCCGGCGCTTGAAATTATCGTGGTCGACG
>DASXQK010000353.1:0-15609 GCA_036493015.1 Dongiaceae bacterium
CCATCCGGACACCATCGGGTTCCGCACCGAATGGTTCTTCCTGATGATCGTGATCTCGATTGCCGCCATGACGCTGGCACTCTCGGCCCGCAAGGCGCTGGCGGCAAATCACGGCCTATGGAATGCGGCAATCGTCGCCGGCGTTCTGTTCGTCGTATTCATTGCCGTGGCCCAGCTTCTGCTGCCGACGATCAACGAAGTTCCCGCCGACTTCCCGGCTGGCGTACTTTGGCAGTTTCGCGTCGCCAATCTCGGAATTCACATGGTCATCTGGACCGTGCTGGGCTTGGGCTTCGGCGTATTGGCCGAACGCGTGCTGCTCGGGGGCTCTCGCGCGGACCGCTACGCCTCCGGTTTGGCGTCCCGCTGATCCCATAGATCGTTCGAGAAAACCCCGGCCAGCACGGCCGGGGTTTTTCTTTTGCAGCGATGATTTTCCCCGCCGCCTACGGCACCTGGATGCCGTTGGTCGTCACGATGATCGAATAAACCGAGGTCGTGGCGGCGATGAACAGGCGGTTGCGCTTAGGCCCGCCGAAGGTGAGATTGGCCACCACCTGGGGCACCTTGATCTTGCCCAGCGGCGTGCCGTCGGACGCCACGCAAACGACGCCATCGCCACAGCTGATCCAGAGATTGCCCTCGACATCCAGGCGGAATCCGTCGGGCACGCCGGGATCGACATCGCACAGCACGCGGCCCTTGGAGAGCTTGCCCTTGGCCCCGACAGTGAAGGCGCGGATATGGTGCGGCGCCTCTGGATCGCCGTGGGAGCGGCCCGAATCCGCAACATAGAACGTCTTTTCATCCGCCGAGAACGCAAGCCCATTGGGTTTGACGAAATCATCGGCCACGACCTGGATGGCGCCCGAGCGCGGATCGACGCGATAGACGAAGCAACCCTTCTGCTCCATCGCCGATTTGTGGCCCTCGTAGTCGGACATGATCCCGTAGGAGGGGTCGGTGAACCAGATGCAGTCGTCGGACGTGACCACCACGTCGTTGGGCGAGTTCAGCCGCTTGCCGGCATGGCGCTCGGCAATGACGGTGATGCTGCCATCGGGTTCGGTGCGGGTGACGCGGCGCGCGCCGTGCTCGCAGCTGACCAGCCGGCCCTGGCGGTCGCGGGTATGGCCGTTGGCATAGTTCGAGTTCGCCCGGAACACGGCGGCACCCTGCTCCGGTATCCAGCGCATGATCCGGTTATTGGGGATATCGCTGCACAGAAGATAGCCGCCATCGTTGAACCAGACCGGCCCCTCGGCCCAACGCAGGCCGGTGAATAGCTCGTCCAGCCGGGCGTTGCCGTTGGTCAGGCCGTAAAAGCGGCGGTCGTAATACTCATAAGGTTGCGCGATCGATTCCATGGCCAGTCCCCTTTTTTGTCATTGCCGGCAGGCAGCGGTCCGTGAGGTGATCTCTCCCAGCATCGCCCAAGGGCCGCCTGCCCGCGAGGGTTGCGTGAAGGCCGTAAAGCAGGTGACGGCCCGGCGGCGATCCGTTAAGATATACTAGTATACCGTCATGATCTTGGCCATTGCTTCGCTGGTCCCGGTTGGCCAGCACCAGATCATCGACAACGCCGGAGCGCACGCCAGAACGTCACGAATGCCAGAACGTCATCAACAAACGTCCACCAACAAAAGAACGAAAGCGGGAGGAATTCAATGAAGCGCAGTGATTTCGTCAAACGGGCCCTGACAGCAATGGGCGCCATTACGCTGCTTTGCGGAGTTTCCACAGCGGCGCTTGCCGCAGGTCCGGAAGTCGTCCCCGGCCCGTCGGCCGATGCGAACTGCTACGTGCCATGGGCCGCACAGACTAAGTTCTTCAAATATCCGGCCAAGCCCGGCCCGTACCGCATCGCGCTGGCCAACGGCTTCATTGCCAACACCTGGCGCATCCAGATGATCAAGACCGCCAAGGCTTATGCCGCCCAGCCGGCGGTGGCGGCCCTGGTCAAGGAGTTCAAGGTCGTCTCCACCGGCGAAGATGTGGCGGCCCAGATCGCGGCCATCAATACCTTCATCGATTCCGGCTATGACGCCATCGTCGTCAACGCGCAGAATCCAAAGGCCTTCGGCCCGGTGATCAAGCGCGCCAAGGATGCCGGGGTGATCCTGGTTGCCTTCGACAACATTCTCGATACCGAAGACGCCATCAATGTCGACGTCGACCAGAAGGGCCTGGGCGTGCTGTGGGCCAACTGGCTGATCAAGCACATCCCGAACGGCGGCAAGATCCTGGAAGTGCGCGGCGTGGCGGGCACCTCGGTCGATACCGATCGTCACAACGGCATCCACGAGACGCTCGATGCCTCGGGCAAGAAGTGGGATGTGGTCGAAGTGGTCGGCAAGTGGGATGACCCGACGGCGCAGAAGGCGACGGCCGATGCCATCGCCGTCCAGAAGCATTTCGACGGCTTCACCGCCCAGGGCGGCGATACGGGCGTGGTGCAGGCGATGATCGATGCCGGCCATCCCTTCGTTCCCTTCGGCGGCGAGACGGAGAACGGCTTCCGCAAGTTCTGCGGCGCGCACGCCAAGGACGGCCTGCTCTGCTCCTCCGCCGGTACCGGCCCGGCCCAGGTGGCGGTCGCCATCAAGACGGCGATCGACGCTCTCCAGGGCAAGGTCGTGCCGCAGTCGATCAAGCTGCCGCTCGCCATCGTCGAAGACCCCGACTTCAAGGACGGTACGAACTACTACGCCGACCAGTCGGACAACTTCTTCGTCGGCAACTCCTTCCCGACCTGCGGCATCAACTTCACCGCGCAGGAAATCATGGGGCAAACTCAGTCCAACCAGTAAGATCAGCGGTTAGGACTACGAGCACTGAAGGCGCCGGGGGCTCGTCCCCCGGCGCTATCTCTGTGAGGGCAAGCCTGTGAATACAGGCCGGTGAGGGGGAGGATGGACGAAGCCGCTCCGATCTTCCGCATGGAAGGCATGTGCAAGCGCTATGGCGGCGTCCAGGCGCTGGAGCAGGCCGCGCTCAGCGTCCATGCGGGCCGCGTTCATGCCGTGCTGGGAGAGAACGGCGCCGGCAAATCGACCCTGATCAAGATCATGGGCGGTGTCGTGACGCCCGATCAGGGGCGCATGACCCTGGAGAGCCGCGAGGTCAGTTTTCCCGGTCCGGCTTCAGCCATGGCCGCCGGTGTTGTTTCCGTCTTTCAGGAGCTTTCGCTGATTCCCGACCTCTCGGTCGCCGACAATATCGTCATCAGCAATCCGCCGAAGCGCTTCGGCATGATCGACCGCAAGGCCCAGCGGCGAATCGCCGAACAGGCGCTGGCGCGTGCCGGCGGCGAAGACATCCATCCCATGGCGCCGGTGCGCGATCTGCCGCTCTCGCGCCGGCAGATCGTCGAGATCGCCAAGGCGCTGGCACGCAATCCGCGCATTCTGATTCTCGACGAGGCGACTTCCGCTTTGACCGCCGCCGACGTCACCAAGGTTTTTACGGTCTTGAAGCGGCTGCGGGCCGAGGGGCTGGCGCTGCTGTTCATCTCGCATCGCATGCATGAGATCACCGAGATTGCGGACGAATGCACCGTGTTTCGCAACGGCTGCAATGTCGCCACATACAAGGCCGGCACCAAGGCCGACAATGAAGTCGTGGAAATGATGATCGGCCGGCAATACAGCCACGTCTTCCCGCCCAAGACCGCGGTTGCGGCCAGCGACAAGCCGCCGGCGCTCGAGGTGCGCAATCTTTCCTGGGCACAGCGGCTGAACGATCTTTCGCTGACCGCGCGCGCCGGCGAGGTCGTCGGCCTCGGCGGGCTCGATGGCCAGGGCCAGCGTGAATTGCTGCTGGCTCTCTTCGGCGTGCTGAAGGGGGTCTCCGGTGAGGTTTTGATCGACGGCAAGCCTACCCGCGTTGCCCGGCCGCGCCATGCGAAGTCGCGCAAAGTTGGCATGGCCCTGATCCCCGAGGATCGCAAGACCGAGGGGCTGATGCTGCCCATGTCGGTGCGCGCCAATCTTTCCTTCGCCGCACTCGACCGGTTCTCGCGTTCCGGAGTCATCGACCGCAATGCCGAGGGCAAGGCGGTGGAGGAGATGATCAAGCTATTGAACATCCGCACCGGCGGCCTCGACATACCGGTCGGCTCGCTCTCCGGCGGCAACCAGCAAAAGGTGGTCATCGCCAAATGGCTGATGGTCACCCCGCGCATCATCCTGCTGAACGATCCCACCCGCGGCATCGATGTGGGAACCAAGCAGGAGATCTATCAGCTTCTGCGACGCCTGGCGGATTCGGGGGCTGCGATCATTTTTTATTCCACCGACTATGACGAGCTGATCGGCTGCTGCAACCGGGTGCTGGTGCTCTATGGCGGCGCGGTCAAGCGCACCCTGGTGGAAGGCGCAATCACCGAGCGCGCGCTGGTCGCCAGCGCCCTCAATATCGATGAGCCCGGCCGGACCGCCGGTACCGCCATGGGTGCTGAGCCATGACCACCCGCCAGGGGCTGCAGGATTGGCGTTTTCGCCTGGCCGAGCAGCGCGGCACGCTGCTGGCAGCCGCCATCTTCGTCGTCATGTTCGTCATCTATGTCAGCAACCATCCCGCCGGATTCACCGCCAATGTGGTGCAGACGGCCGCCAACAAGGGCGTATTGCTGGCCCTGGTCGCCATGGCCCAGACCGTCGTGGTGCTGACCGCCGGCATCGATCTTTCCGTCGGCATGGTCTTCATCTTCACCAATTGCCTGGCTTCCTACATCGTCGCCGGATCGACCCCCATGGCGGTGCTGGGCATGGTGGGCGTCATGCTGGTTGGCCTTCTTTGCGGGGCGATCAACGGCCTGATCGTCATTTACGGGCGCCTGCAGCCCATCGTCACCACCATCGCCACGGGATCGATCTATTACGGCATCGCACTCTGGCTGCGCCCGCAGCCCGGCAGCTCGGACAACTTCAATTCCGACATCGCCGATTTCATGACCGGGCAGTTGCCCGGCGGCATACCCACGAGCCTGGTGGTTCTGCTGGTCGTTGTGCTGGTGGTGTGGATTCCCTTTCGCCGCTCCGCTCTTGGCCGGGCGGTCTATGCGACCGGCTCCTCCGAAGTTGCCGCCTATATGTCAGGCGTGCCGATCCAGCGGGCCAAGTTTGCCGCTTATTGCTTCTCCGGCCTGCTTGCGGCCATGGGCGGGCTCCAAATCACCTTCCTTACCTATTCCGGTGAGGCTTCGCTCGCCAATGGCGGCACCTATACCCTCTATTCCATCGCCGCCGTGGTGCTGGGCGGCGTGTCGCTCTTCGGCGGCGTGGGCAGCGCCATCGGCGCCATCTTCGGCGCCTTCGCCTTCCGCACCATCGGCGACCTGCTGTTCGTGTTCAACTTCGATCCGCTCTGGCAGCCGTTGTTCCAGGGTGTGGTGCTGCTGTTCGTGGTCTGCATCGGCGCGGCGCGTCTCTTCCGCATCCGCAACCGCCTCGATCTTTTCGCATGAGCCTGCCCTCATCACCCCCGGCAGGTGAAGGCGCCATGCGGCCGGGCGGGCGCTGGCGGATTGAGCCCGCCGTGCTGATCGCCTTTGCCTGCATTATTGTTCTGCTGCTGTTCGGCACTCTCTATTCGCGCGAGTTCATCTCGCCCGCCTATCTGCTGCAGCAGCTCAAGGTCGCTTCGTTCCTGGGCGTGATCGCTACCGGCATGATGATCGTGATCCTGCTGGGCCAGATCGATCTTTCCGTCCCCTGGGTGGTCGCGGTGGGCGGCATGATGGCCTGTGCGGCCACGGCCCATGGCGGGGTGGGTACCGTGCTCGCCATTCCCTTCGGCATCCTCTGCGGCGTGGCGCTGGGCCTGCTCAACGGCATCGGCGTTGCCTATCTGCGCATTCCCTCGATGATCATCACGCTGGCGGTCAATGCCGTCGCCCAGGGGCTGATGGTCGCTTATACCGGCGGTTTCTCGCCGCAGGATTCGGCCTCCGCGGCCATGCGTTTTATCGCCACCGGCAGCCTGTTCGGCATTCCCCATGGCCTGATCGTCTGGGCCATCATCGGCGCCGGCGCGGTCTTCCTGTTGAACCGCACCACCTTCGGGCGCGCCATCTATGCCATCGGCAATCGCGAGCGCGCGGCCTTCCTCTCCGGTGTGGATACCCAGCGCGTGGTGATGATCGCCTTTGCCATCTCCGGCGGCCTTTCGGCCTTCGGCGGCGAATTGCTCGCGGGATACGCCAGCAAGGCAGCGCAAGCCATGGGCGATGCCTATCTGCTGCCCTCCATCGCCGCCGTCGTGCTGGGCGGCACCAGCATCCTGGGCGGGCGGGGCAGCTATCTCGGCACCGTCGCCGGCGTGATCCTGATCACCCTGCTGCAATCGATCCTGTCGGTCATGCAGATGCCCGAAGCCGGTCGACAGGTGATCTATGGCGGCGTCATTATCGCCATGCTGCTGCTCTACGGCCGCGAGCGGCGGCACCGCTAGATCACAACCGCGACATTCCCGGGCGACTCATGGAACTGACAGATTTCAAGGTGCTGAGCTTCGACTGCTACGGCACACTCATCGATTGGGAGAGCGGCATCTGGGAAGCCCTCCAGCCGATGATGGCGCTTGCCGCCAACAAGCTCAGCCGCGAAGCCGCACTCGAGGTTTTCGCCCGCCATGAATCGGCGCAGGAGAGTGCCACGCCGGCGAAAATCTACAGCGAACTGCTTGGGGTGGTTCATGCGCATATGGCGGAGGAACTGGGCGCACCGGCGGATGCCGCCCGCGACAAGACCTTCGGCCATTCGGTGCCGCACTGGCCTGCCTTCGACGATTCCGCCAAAGCGCTCACCTATCTGAAACAGCACTACAAGCTGGTGATCCTCTCCAATGTCGATCGCACCAGCTTCAAGGCCAGCAACAAGAAACTCGGCGTCGAGTTCGATGCGGTCTATACGGCCGAGGACATCGGCAGCTACAAGCCGGACCCGCGCAACTTCGCCTATCTGATCGAGCATCTGCAAAGCGATCTCGGTCTCTCGGCCAAGGACGATCTGCATATGGCCCAGAGCCTGTTTCACGATCATGCCATGGCAAAGAAGGCGGGTTTGGCGCGGGCCTGGATCGACCGGCGCCAGGGCCAGGTTGGCGGGGGTGCCACCATGCCGCTGGCCGACCGCCCCGATGTCGATTTCTATTTCCCCAGCTTGGCCGCCCTCGTCGACGCCCATAAACTGCTGGCCTAGCGTCACAATTTTCAGTTTCTCTAGCGCCCTTGCCCCGTTTATCGCTTGATGTTATTTTGTAAGCGATCGTTTACTTACAGGACAGGCGATGAAAGTTCGGGGGGATACCAAAGGCAGGATCGAGACGGCTGCCCTCAAGCTGTTCGTCGACAAGGGTGTCGCCGAGACGAGCATCCGCGACATCGCACTTGCCGTGGGCTTTTCCGATGGCGCGCTCTATCGCCATTACGCCAGCAAGGACGAGCTGGTCTGGTGCATGTTCAAGGCCAGTTTCGAGAGCTACGCGCGGATCACCGCCGATATCGCGGCTAGCGAGGCAACCAGCCGCGGCAAGATTGCGGCCATGGTGCAGAACTTCTGCAATCTGTTCGACGAGGACAGCCGGCTGTTCCGGTTCCTGATGCTGGTCCAGCATGGCCAGCTTGATCGCGTGACGCCCGAGATGGCCAATCCGGTGGAGACGGTGCGTGGTGTCATCGCCGATGCCATGACCAAAGGCGATATCCCGCCGGGCGATGCCGACCTCGCCACCGCCATGGTCATGGGCATCATCCTGCAGACCGCAACATTCAAGGGCTATGGTCGCATCCAGCAGCCGCTGGGGGCGGTGGGCCCCGTCCTGGCCGAGGCCTGCTGGAAGACGCTTTGCGTTCCCCAGACGAGCCCCCGGCAAAGCATCGCGTCGAAAGGCTGAAGATATGAGCCACGGCAATCTGGCGATCCTGAAGACCCGGCGCTTTCTGCCGCTGTTCATCACCCAGTTCATGGGAGCGCTGAACGACAATATCTTCAAGAACGCCCTGATCATCCTGGTGACCTTCCGCATCGCGGCCGAGACGGGCATCGATGGCCAACTCTGGGCGACCATCGCCGCGGGCATCTTCATCCTGCCCTTTTTCCTGTTCTCGGCGACCGCGGGGCGGTTTGCCGACAAGTTCGAAAAATCGCGGCTGATCGTCGTCATCAAGGTGGCGGAGATCGCCATCATGGCGCTCGCCGCCTTCGGCTTCGATCAGCAGAACATCAGCGTGCTGATGACCGTGCTGTTCCTGATGGGAACGCACTCGACCTTCTTCGGGCCGCTGAAATACAGCATCCTGCCGGTACATCTGGCGACCGACGAATTGCTCGCCGGCAATGCGCTGATCGAGGCGGGCACTTTCCTCGCCATCCTGATCGGCACGATTGCCGGCGGCGTGTTCATCCTGACCGGCCAGGGTATCGCCATTGTTTCGGTGATGGTCTTGAGCGTCGCCGTGCTTGGCCTGCTGGCAAGCCTGTCAATTCCGAAGGCGCCCGCCGAAGCGCCCGATCTCAAGCTCGGCTGGAACATCGCCAGGCATACCTGGGAGATGACGCGCTATGCCGCCGAGCAGCGCGATATCTTCCTCTCAATTCTCGGCATCTCCTGGTTCTGGCTGATCGGCTCGGTCTATCTCTCGCAGTTTCCCACCTTCTCCAAGGATGTGCTGGGCGCCGACAACAATGTCGTCACTCTGTTCCTGACCGCCTTTTCGCTCGGCATCGGCGCCGGCTCGATCCTGTGCAGCCGCCTGCTGAAGGGCGAGATCAGTGCCCGCTATGTGCCGCTGGGCGCCCTCGGCGTCACCCTCTTCACCGTCGATCTCTTTTTCGCCAGCGGCCCGTTGGCCGGCAGCGCCGCAGACACGCTGGGCCTGCAGCAGTTCCTCGCCCATCCCACGGCATGGCGCGTGCTGGCGGATCTGCTGCTGATCTCCATCGCCAGCGGCTTCTATATCGTGCCGCTCTATACCCTGATGCAGGAGCGCAGCGCCCCCAGCCACCGCTCGCGCGTCATCGCCGCCAACAACATCATCAATGCCGTGTTCATGGTGGCGGGGTCACTGATCACCGTGGGGCTGATTGCGCTGCATGTCAGCGTGCCCGGCATCTTCCTGACCATGGGCATACTCAACTTCCTGGTCGCGATCTATATCTGCAAGCTGCTGCCCGATGTGGTGGTGAAGGGGTTGATCGCCGGCCTGCTGCGCCTGGCCTATCGCGTCGAGGTTCGCGGGCTGGAGAACTTCCGCGCGGCAGGCCAGCGCACCGTCATCGTCGCCAACCATGTTTCGTTCCTGGATGCGATCCTGCTCGCCTGTTTCCTGCCGGGCCGGCCGACCTTCGCCATCAACTCCCACATGGCCGATACATGGTGGGTGCGCCCGGCGCTCTCGCTGGTCGATGCCTTTCCCATGGACCCCACCAACCCCATGGCGACGAAATCGCTGATCCGCGCGGTCCAGGCCGGGCGGCAATGCGTGATCTTCCCGGAAGGCCGCATCACCGTCACCGGCGCCCTGATGAAAGTCTATGAAGGCCCCGGCATGATCGCCGACAAGGCCGGGGCGCAGATCCTGCCGGTACGCATCGACGGCGCCCAATACACCCGCTTTTCTCGGCTGCGCGGCAAAGTCAGGCTGCGCTGGTTTCCCAAGATCGTGCTCACCATCCAGCCGCCCAAGAAGCTGGCAGTCGAGCCGGGCTTTGTCGGGCGCGCACGCCGCCAGGCGATCGGCGCACAGCTCTATGACGTGATGACCAATCTGGTCTTCGAGACCTGCGACTATCACCACACCTTGTTCGGCGCGCTGCGTGAAGCGCGGCACATGAACGGCGGCCGCAGCCCCATCGTCGAGGATATTCAGCGCCGGCCGCTGAGCTATGACCGCCTGATCGCCGCCAGCTTTACCCTGGGCCGCGCCATTGCCCGGATGACACAGGCCAAGGAGCGGGTGGGCGTGCTGCTGCCCAACTCGACCGGTGCGGCAGTCACCTTCTTCGCGCTGCAGGCCCATGGGCGCGTGCCGGCCTTGCTGAATTTCTCCACCGGTCTTGCCGGCATGCAGGCTGCCTGCAAGGCAGCCGAGCTTCGCGCGATCCTGACCTCGCGCCAATTTCTGGAGGCAGCCAAGCTCGGCGAAACCGCGGCCAGGCTCGGTGAGGAAGCGAAACTGGTCTATCTCGAGGATCTGCGTGGCCGGATTGGGCCAATGGCCAAGCTGCGTGGCTTGGTCGCGGGATGGATCTCTCGTTTCGACTATCGCGAAAAGCCCGCGGCAAGCGATGCGGCGGTGGTGCTGTTCACTTCCGGCTCGGAGGGCACGCCCAAGGGCGTGGTGCTGACCCACGAGAATATCCTGGCCAACCGCTATCAGCTAGCCGCGGTGATCGATTTCAACCCCAGCGATCTTGTGTTTAACGCGCTGCCCATCTTTCACAGCTTCGGACTGACCGGCGGACTTCTGCTGCCTCTGCTGTCGGGGGTGAAGACCTTCCTCTACCCCTCGCCGCTGCACTACCGGATCGTGCCGGAGCTGGCCTATGACACCAACGCCACCATCATGTTCGGCACCGACACCTTCCTGGCCGGTTATGCCCGCGTTTCCCACGCCTATAATTTCTACAGCGTTCGCTATGTTTTCGCCGGCGCGGAGCGGGTGCGCGAGGAAACCCGCAAGGTCTGGTTCGACAAATTCGGCCTGCGCATCCTGGAGGGTTATGGCGCAACCGAAATGTCGCCGGTGATCGCCCTCAATACGCCGATGCAGTTCAAGGCCGGCACGGTCGGCCGGTTCCTGCCGGGCATCGGCCATCACCTGGAACCGGTGCCAGGCGTGGCCGAAGGCGGCCGCTTGATCCTCAGCGGACCCACGGTGATGCAAGGCTATCTGCGCGCCGAAAAGCCAGGCGAGCTCGATTCACCCGCCGATGGGCTCTACGACACGGGCGATATCGTTTCCATCGATGCACAGGGTTTCATCACCATCCTGGGGCGGGCCAAGCGCTTCGCCAAGATCGCCGGCGAGATGGTCTCGCTCACCGCCGTCGAGAGCGCGATCGCCCGGCTTTGGCCGGAACAGCATCATGCGGTGGTCGCGATCCCCGACGCGCGCAGGGGCGAGCAGCTTGTCCTGGTGACCGAGTACCGCGATGCCAGCCGCGAAGCGGTCGCGGCCCACGGCCGCGAGATCGGCCTGACCGAGCTTTTCCTGCCGCGCCAGGTGATCGTGGTGAATTCGCTGCCGCTGCTGGGCACCGGCAAGACGGATTATACTGCGGTGAAGACCTTGGCCCTGAAGTCGGCGGCCCCGGCTTCCGCCGGTGCGGGATCGAGCCATGAGGAGGCAAAGCATTGAAGCGACTCTTCGCGGCCCTGCTGACTTTTACCCTGCTCAACGTCTCTGTCGCCTTGGCGGATTCAACCTCCGACGCCCCCGCCGCGCCCAAGGATTGGGGCGTCTTTATCCGCGGCGGGCTGATCGCGGCCGGCCTCTGGTTCGCCGCCACGGTCGCCGGCCGGCTCTGGATCGCCTGGCGCCAGCGCAAGGCGAAAACCGACGATTAAAGGCCGAGACGATTGACGTCCCCGGGCGATTGACGCCGCCTCGGGAATTGACGCCGGTCTGCTGGGGGACTAGCTTTTTTTGCCACTGCAAGGGGATGGGGTCCCCCAAAACCGCCCGTTGAGGGCTGATGACTCCTGCCGCGTTTAAGATGCGGTGGGAGCGATTTGCCAGCCCGCCGCAATGGCGGGTTTTTTGTTGCCGTTGTCTTCGAATGAAGGGCGGCATCCAATGGGCAAGGAAAGGCGGTCAACGCTGTGTGGAACTACCTCTGGGTCATGATCGGCAGCGCCCTGGGCGGCGGTGCGCGATACTGGTTTTCCGGCGTGGTCGACGAGCGCATCGGCGCAACCTTTCCCTGGGGGACGCTGTTCATCAATATTATCGGTTCGCTGGTCATCGGCTTCTTCGCCACGGCAACCGGACCGGACGGCCGTTTCCTCGTGGGCTCGACCGCCCGCCAGTTCGTCATGGTCGGCATCTGCGGGGGCTTCACCACCTTTTCAGCGTTCAGCCTGCAGACCCTGAACCTCGCGCGCGATGGCGAATGGTTTCGCAGCGGCGCCTATATCGCCGCCTCCATCGTCTTCTGCCTGTTCGCGGTCTGGCTGGGCCATGTCGCGGCAATGTTCGTGAACCAGCCGAGAGGAGCCTGAGCCATGACCCTTCCCCGCGAGGCAATGCTGCTGCGGATCTATCTCGGCGAAGACGACAAGTTTCAGCACCAGCCGCTTTACGAGGCGATCGTGATGAAGGCGCGCGAGATCCGGCTTGCCGGCGCCACGGTGTTGCGCGGCCCCATGGGCTTCGGCCAGTCGAGCCATTTGCACACCGCCAAGATCCTGCGGCTCGCGGAAAACCTGCCGGTGGTGGTGGAGATCGTCGACAGCGAGGAGAAGATCCGGGGCTTCCTGCCCGAGCTCGACGGCATGATCGGAAGCGGGCTCGTCACCCTGGAAAAGATCGAAGTGCTGCAATACGGGCCGAAGAAATAGCCTTAAGGCCGCCGCTGCTTCAGCTCTGCACCACGCCGGCGAGCGCGCGCACACGCTGCTCGTCGCTCGCCAGTTCCTTGGCGGGACCAGAGAAGGTGATGCGCCCATCATCCAGCACATAGGCGCGGTCGGCGACCGACAGGCCGAGACGCACATTCTGTTCGACCAGCAGGATCGAGATGCCTTCGCCCCGGGCCGCCTCGATCACCCGGAACACCTCTCGCACCACCAGCGGCGCCAGGCCCTGGGAGGGCTCATCCAGGATGAGGATGCGCGGGTTCAGCAACAAGGCGCGGGCGATGGCTAGCATCTCCTGCTCGCCGCCCGACAGCTGGCGGCCGCGATTCATCTTGCGCTCCAGCAGGCGCGGAAACAGTTCGTAGACCTTGGCGACCGACCAGGTGCCGGGCCGGGCCACGGGGATTTCGAGATTTTCCGCCACTGTCAGATTGGGAAAGATCCGGCGGCCTTCGGGCACGTAGCCGACACCGAGGCCTGCCACGCGGAAGGGCGGCCAGCCGCTAGTATCCTGGCCCAGGATCGAGATGCGGCCCTGGCGCGGCGGCGTCAGCCCCATCAGGCTGCGCAAGGTCGTCGTCTTGCCCGCGCCATTGCGCCCCAGGATGGTGACCACCTCGCCCACGCCAAGCTCGAAACCCACGCCATGCAGGATGTGGCTCTTGCCGTAATAGGTCTGCAGGTCCTGGCAGGAAAGCGCGCTCACGATTCCTGCTTCCCCAGATATGCCGCCTGCACCGCTTCGTTGCGGGCGATCTCGGCCGGCGTTCCGCTGGCCAGCACACGGCCCTCGCTCAGCACGGTGATGATATCCGCCAGCCGAAAGACGATCTGCATGTCGTGCTCGATGAGCACGATGGTCAGCCCCTGCTCGCGATGCAGGCGGTGCATCAGCTCGGCAATCTGCTCGGTCTCCTGGTCGCCCATGCCGGCCGTGGGTTCGTCAAGCAGCAGCAGCTTCGGCTTGAGCGCAAGGGCCATGCCGATCTCCACCGCCCGCTGGTCACCATGGGACAGCTCGCCCACCTTGCGCTCGGCCTTGCCCTTGAGGCCGGTTTGAGCCACGAGTCCGGCCACCCGCTGCTCGATCCCGGCTTCGGCGTCGCGGGAGAGCCAGGGACGCATGGGGTGACCCGAGGCCGCCTCCACCGCGATGCGCAGATTCATCGCCACGCTGAGCTCGGGAAAGATCTCGGTGATCTGGAACGTCCGTGCCATGCCGGCGGCGACGCGGCCGGTCACCGAGAGGCGCGATACATCCTGGCCATCGAAGACGATGCGGCCTGCACTTGGCGGAAAGAATCCGCTGATCAGGTTGAAGAAGGTGGATTTGCCGGCGCCGTTGGGCCCGATGACGGCATGCAGCGATCCCGCCGGCACCGACAGCGACACGTTGTCGACCGCGACAAGGCTGCCGAAGCTCTTCGACAGATTCTCGGTGGCCAGCATGGTCAGGCGCCCCTGCGCCGTTGCAGCATGCCAAGCACACCGCGCGGGAAGAACAGCACCACCAGCACGAAGAAAAGACCGATAAATGACATCCAGTTTTGCGTGTGGCTGGAGATCGTATCGCGCAGGATGACGAAAAGCGCCGCGCCCAGCATCGGCCCCCAGAACGAGCGCATGCCGCCCAGCACAGTCATGATCACCAGGTCGCCGGAGAAGGTCCAGTAGAGCAGCCGCGGATCGGCAAAATTGTCGAGCAGCGCATAGAGCGCGCCGGCAAGACTGGTGAAACCACAGGAGATCACCCAGGCAAGCCAGATGTGCCGTTCGATGTTCAACCCGAGGAACCGTGCGCGCCGTTCGTTCTCACGGATGGCAAGCTGGGCGCGGCCCAGCGGCGAGCGCAGCAGCAGGCCCATGGCGCCGATACCGGCCGCAACGAGCGCCAGCACGAAGTAATAGAACAGCATCTGGTTGTGCTGGATATCGATGGTGAAGCCGAACAGGTCGAGGGGCTGGCGTTCGAATCCGCCGAGACCGTCATCGCCGCCGGTGACGGCGTTCCAGCGGAAGGCGACAAAATAGAAGACCTGGCTGAAGGCGATGGTGACCATGGCGAAATAGACGCCGCGCAACCGCACGATAAGCGCGCCGATCAGCGCGCCGGCGATCGTTCCGACCACCACCCCAACGAGGATTCCGAGTGGCGTGGAAGCAGCGATGAATTTGATGGTGAGGCCGCAGCCATAGGCGCCGAGGCCGAAATAGGCGGCATGCCCGAACGACAGGACCCCGGTGAATCCCAGCAGATAGTTCAGCGCCATGGCGGCGAGACCCAGGATCAGGACCTGGGTCACGATCGAGTAATAGCCGCCAATCGCCAGCAACCAGAGCGGCAGGCTGAGCAACACCACCCAGATGACGATGAGATGCGGCGAGAGGATTTTTCTCGGCAGGGGGCCGCTCATGGGGGGACTGTTCATAGCCGGCCCTCCTCACCCAGCAGACCGCGGGGGCGCACCAGCAGGACCACACCCATGATGACGTAGATGATCGCTTCGCTGGCCGAGGGCAGGAAAACGGTGACGAGGCCCGAGGCGGTGCCGATGAGAAGCCCGCCGATCAAGGTGCCAGGCAGGCTGCCCAGCCCGCCGACAATGATGGCGACAAAGCTCGGCATGATGAGCGAGCCGCCAAGGGTAGGCAGCAGGCCCAGCATCCCCGCCGCCAGCACGCCGGCGAGGCCGGCGAGATAGATGCCAAGGCCGAAATTCATCAGCCGCAGCACGCGGATGTTCACCCCCAGCACCGACACGGTTTCGAGATCGAAGGTGCCCGCGCGGATGCGAAGTCCGAGTTTCGTATACCGCAGCACCAGGAACAGCCCCGCCACTACGGCGGCCACGATCGCCACCATGAAGACGCGATAGCCCGTGAGGAAGAACAGCGTGTGGCTCAACGGCTGGGCAAGAACGGGAGGCACGGCGAGCGGCAGTCCCTGGGGGCCCCAGATGGTTCGTATGCCATCCTCGAAGATGAAAGCGAGGCCGAAGGTAAGCAGCAGGCTATAGAGCGGATCTC
>DASXQK010000354.1:0-2602 GCA_036493015.1 Dongiaceae bacterium
TATGTTCGTGTGCGCCCTTGTCGGGCTTGGTGTTACGGGACTTCTGGTCTGGGTCACGGAGTACTACACCTCGACCGCCTATCGCCCGGTGCGCAGTGTCGCCCAGGCATCGACGACGGGCCACGCCACGAACATCATCCAGGGCCTGGCCGTGTCGATGGAATCGACGTTTCTGCCCGTGTTGGTGATCTGCATCGGCATCATCGTCGCCTACAGCGCTGCCGGCCTGTTCGGCATCGCGCTCGCCGCCACCACCATGCTAGCGTTGGCGGGGATGGTCATCGCGCTGGATGCCTATGGTCCGGTCACCGACAATGCCGGCGGCATCGCCGAAATGTCGGACCTGCCCAAGGATGTGCGCAAGACAACCGACGCGCTGGATGCGGTGGGCAACACGACCAAGGCAGTGACCAAGGGCTATGCCATCGGTTCCGCCGGTCTTGCCGCCCTCGTGCTGTTCGCCGCATATACCCAGGATCTCAATCACTACTTCCCGAGCCTGGCGGTGGAATTCCGCCTGCAGGATCCGTTCGTGGTCATCGGCTTGTTCATCGGCGGATCGCTGCCCTTCATGTTCGGCGCGCTGGGCATGATGGCGGTCGGCCGCGCCGCCGGTGCGGTCGTCGTCGAAGTCCGTCGTCAGTTCAAGGAAATTCCCGGCCTGATGGCGGGCACGGCAAAGCCCGACTACAGCCGCGCGGTTGACCTTCTGACCAAGGCGGCGATCAAGGAAATGATCCTGCCCTCGCTGCTGCCGGTGCTGGCGCCGATCGTGCTGTTCTTCGTCATCCGTCTGATCGACGGGCCGGCGAAGGCCTTCACCGCGCTGGGTGCGATGTTGCTTGGGACCATCGTCACGGGCCTGTTCGTCGCCATCCAGATGACCTCGGGCGGCGGCGCCTGGGACAACGCCAAGAAGTACATCGAGGACGGCCATCACGGCGGCAAGGGCTCCGACGCCCATAAGGCAGCCGTGACAGGCGATACGGTCGGCGATCCCTACAAGGATACCGCAGGCCCGGCCGTCAACCCGATGATCAAGATCATCAACATCGTGGCATTGCTGCTGCTCTCGATTCTCGCACGCTGAGCTGCAGTCAGATCTGCCGAAACGACAACGCCGCGCCGGTATCCCGGGGCGGCGTTTTGTTTGGCGCGCTATTTACCGATGCCGCCGGGGCTGAAGATATTGCCGCCCGTACCGCTGCCGCCGAACCTGCCGAGATTGCCCAGCAGCTGCTGCAAGATGGTGAGTTCACGGCCATAGGTCGGCGTGACGTTGGGGTCCGGCGTGATGTCATGGCCGTTCTCCAGGCCATAGACCTTCATGTCGCTGACGATGCCGCCATCGTCGAACTTGATCATCAGCACTTCCTGGTCCAGCACATCGGGAGTCCAGAAGGCGATGCGGCTGGTCTTCTTGCTGATGTAGTACCAGGTCTTGTCGCTGAAGGTGGCGAGGGTCGAAGGCGAGCCCAGCAGCTTGGCGACCTGGGAGCGGTCGTCGATACCGGGCTGCACCTGCAGTACCGCGTCGGGATCCGGCAGGTTGCCGCGCGCATCGACAATGGGCGCGCAGGCGGAGAGCAGGCTCGCGCAAGCGCTGAGGATCAGCAGATTCCGCTTGATCGACATCCGGTGTTCGCCCCAATAGCGGCCATTGCCAAGCATGGCCAGCGACGCCAATCTAATCGCACCGCCGTCCGGCGGATGTCAAGGAAACCTGCCCCCTATGAGCCCCTGGACGCTGTTCAAACCCGACCCGAACGCCGCTTTGGCAGCCCGGCTCTACGAGGCGATCGTAACTCAGGCCCGCCAGCCCGACTTCTATGTGTCCGGCGGTGTGCCGGACAGTATCGACGGCCGATTCGAGATGATTGTGCTGCATGGCTATCTTCTGCTGCGCCGCCTGCGGAGTGCGGGTGACCCCGGTGAGACGCTGGCCCAGGCCCTGGTCGACAGGCTGTTCGCCGATATGGATGCAAGCCTGCGCGAGATGGGGGCGGGGGATCTCGGCGTCGGCAAGCGCGTCAAGCGCATGGCGACCGCCTTTTACGGCCGGATTGCCGCATATGAGGCGGCCGAGAAGCTGGGTGGAATGCAGGAAGCCCTGGCCCGCAATCTGTTCGGCACTGTCAAGCCGACGACAGCCCAGCTTGCCGGCATGAGCGCCTATGTCGAAATGTCGCAGGCGGCACTGGCGATGCAGCCGCTTTCCGAGATCGCGGCCGCGCGGCTGAATTTTCCGGCGCCCGATCTTGCAAACGAGGCGACATCATGAGCAACCCATTGCCCACCGGACCCGAATTCTCGCGGCCGGTTGCCGCGGATACGATCTCAAGCAGCCCGCAGCACCGGGAGATAGCGGCAGAGGCGGCCGAACGCGATGCGCTGGCCCAACGTTTCGGTCTTCTTTCCCTCGACAAACTGACGGCGGTGCTTGACCTGCAACGGCAGGCGGGCGAGGTGATCCACGTCTCCGGGCACCTTTCGGCCGATGCCGTTCAGCGCTGTGTCGTCAGCCTGGCACCCGTGCCGGCCCATCTCGAGACCGATTTCAAGGTCAGTTATGGCGGTGCTGCGGCCCAGGCGGATGAGGGCG
>DASXQK010000355.1:0-9215 GCA_036493015.1 Dongiaceae bacterium
ACTGATTTGCCGGTTCTGGGCGATTGGGATTTCAATCTCCGCTTCGCCGAACGCTTCGGCATCGGCGTGATCCCCGAAGCGCTCGCCTATTGGCATCACCGCACGAAATTCGGCGGCTTCTCGCCGCTCTACGCCAATTCGTGCTATGCGCGGCTGCTGGCGGACCAGATGCGCCTGCAGCGCGAATGGGGCCAGCTTCCCGGTTTCTGGCGCTATCTGCTGCTCTGGCGGTACTAGCGCTACCAACCCAGCGCGCTGCCATCCTTGCGCGGATCGGATCCCGCCGTCAGCGTGCCCGCCTTCCAGTCGATCTGGATCGCCTGGCCGCCGCCCAGCGGCTCGGGTGCCTCTACCACCTTGTGGCCCTTCGCCTTCAGACCCTTCAGTGCGGCTGATGGAATGCCGCGCTCGGCCTCCAGCGCGCCGCTGTCATGGAAGACCCGGGCACAATCGAGCGCTCCTTGCGCATCCATGCCGTAATCCAGGATGTTGGTCAGCAGATGGACATGGCCGAAGGGCTGGTAATCGCCGCCCATGACGCCGAACGGCATCACCGCATGGCCGCCCTTCAGCGCCATGCCGGGCATGATGGTGTGCATCGGGCGCTTGCCCGGCCCGATCGCATTGGGATGCCGGGGGTCGAGGCGGAAACTCGCGCCGCGATTCTGCAGCACCACGCCGGAGCGTGGTGCGACAAGCGTGCTGCCGAAGGAGTGATAGACCGAGTTGATGAAGCTCACCACATTGCGGTCGCGATCCACCACGCAGAGATAGATCGTCTCCGACCGGTGCATTGCTGAGGCCGGCAATTTCTTCATCGCCCGCTTCGGATCGATCATCTGGCGCAGTTCCGCCGCATGAGCCGCCGAGAGAATCTTCTTCACCGGCACCTCGCCATGCGCCGGATCGGCGATGAAGGCGTTGCGGTCGCGGTAGGCAAGCCTGCCCGCCTCCACCTCCAGATGCAGCCGCTCGGCCCCCAGCGGATCCAGCCCGCCCAGATCGAAGCCCGAAAGGATGTTCAGCATGATCAGCGCCGTCAGGCCCTGGTTATTGGGCGGCATCTGGCAGATTTCGGCCCCGCGGTATTTCGTGCGCACCGGCGTCACGTATTCACCGGCGGCCGTGGCGAAATCCTCCATCTCATGGGGGCCGCCGCGCGCCTTCAGATGTTTGACGATCTCGCCTGCAATATCGCCCTTGTAAAAGGCATCGCGGCCTTTCTTGGCGATTGTCCGCAATGTGGCACCCAATGCCGGCTGGCTGTGGCGCTCGCCCGCGCGCGGCGCGCGTCCCTGCGGCAGGAACACCCGTTTGGCATCAGGATCACCCGCCAGGCGTTCGGCCGTCAGCGCCCAGTCGAAGGCGACACGATCGCCCACGACATAGCCGTTCTCCGCAAAACCGATCGCCGGCTGCAACAGGGCGCCGAGGTCGCGCTTGCCGTGATCGGCGACGAGGCGCGCCCAGGCATCGATGGCGCCGGGAACCGTGACCGCATGGGCGCCATAGGTTGGGAACTCGTTGAAGCCGCGCTTGCGGTACCACTCGGTGCTGGCCGCCTTCGCCGAGCGCCCGGATCCGTTATAGGCAACCAGTTCCGTGCTGCCACCCGGCGCGAAGATGCAAAAACAATCGCCGCCGATCCCCGTCGATTGCGGCTCGACCACCGCGAGCACGGCGGAAGCGGCAACCGCCGCATCGATGGCATTGCCGCCGCCCTTCATCACCTCGATGGCAGTCAGCGTCGCCAGCGGATGAGATGTTGATGCTGCGGCCTCGCTCGCCCGGATGGGGGAACGGCCGGGAAGCTGGAAATCACGCATGGTCAATTGGTCCTTGGGCGATCCTATGAGGTGAAGCTTACGCCGCCAGGCCCAGGCGCTGGGCGAGGCCGATACGCTGCTGCTTGCCGGTGGGTCCTTTGGGGATTTCTTCCAGGAAGACGATGCGCCGCGGCACCTTGAAATCGGCTAGCTTGCCGGCAACGAAATCGCGCAGCTCCCTCTCGCTGGCCGATTGTCCCTCGCGCAGTACGACGGCAGCGGCGACGTCTTCGCCCAGTTTGTCATGGGGCAACGCGAAGGTGACGGCTTGCGCTACGGCCGGATGATCAAGGAGGGCTTCGTCGACCTCGCGCGGCGCGATCTTCTCGCCGCCGCGGTTGATGATCTCCTTCAGCCGGCCTTCGATGGTGAGATAGCCCTCGCCATCCAGCCGCCCCAGATCGCCGGTACGAAACCAGCCGTTGCGGAAGCCTTCATCATTGGCCTTGGGATTGTTGGCATAGCCGGCAGTGACATTCTCGCCGCGGATGACGATCTCGCCGGCCTCACCATGGGCCAGCAGCGCACCGTCATTGCCCATGATCGCCACCTGCGGCCCCGCGGCCTGGCCCACCGTGCCGGGCTTGCGCGCAGCCGGCGGCAGCGGGTTGCTCGACATTTGATGGCATGCCTCGGTCATGCCATAGGATTCGATGACCGGGCAGCCGAATGTCGCCTCCAGATCGCGCATCACCTGGGGTGGCAGCGAGGCGGAAGACGAGCGGATCAGCCGCAGCCTGCGCCGCGCCAGGATCTCGCGATTGCGCTCGGCGCGCGCGAGTACCGCCTGATGCATCGTCGGCACCGCCGAATACCAGCTGGCCCCCGATTCATCGAGCCAGGAAAAGAATTTCAGCGCGTTGAATCCCGGCGGGCAGAAAACGCTGGCTCCGGCATGGATCGACGACGACAAGGCGCCGATCAGCCCGTGAATATGGAACAGCGGCATCACCACCAGGCAACGATCCGCCGGGCTCAAGGCCAGGGTCCCGGAAATATTGCGGGCCGAGGCCAGCAGATTACGCTGCAGCAGTGGCACGATCTTGGGCCGCGAGGTGGTGCCTGAAGTATGCAACACCAGTGCCGTATCGCCAGCGGCCGGAAAATCAGCACCAGCTGGCGATATCACCTGTCCCTTATGCACCAGCCGCAGACTGCCGGCGGGCTCGTCCATCACCGCTCGCACATCGACGATCTCGATGCCGCGCCGCTCGGCCACCGCACGCGCCGGTGAATCGAACCCTTCCTCGATCAACAGCAGGCGCGCCTCGATATCCGAGAGATAGAAATCGAATTCCTCGCCGCGATAAGCGGGGTTGAGCGGGGCGGCAACCGCACCTGAGGCAACGCCCAGGAAAGCCACCGCCATCTCGGGCCCGTTGGGCAGCACCATGGCAATGCGGTCGGCGGGGCCAACACCTAGGCGGCGCAGGCATCCGACCAGGTCATCGACTTGCCGGCCGAGGCCGGCGCGATCCAGCATGGCGCGGCCGGGTGCGGCAATAGCGGGGGCCGACGGCTCACCCGCCCGGATCATTTCGCGAAGCGAGGCCGGCATGGTCTGCTGCGTACCCATCTCAGTTTGCGCCATGGGCGGCCTCCAGCAATCCGGCGCGCACCGCCTCGATATGCCGGCGCATCAGGTCTTCGGCGCGCGCCGGGTCGCGCTTGGCGATGGCCGCGACATAGGCGCGGTGATGGCGGCAATAGGCTTCGCGGCGCTCCGGTGTCAGCGCCGCCTGGCGCAACTGGCCCCAGGTTTTCTGGCTGCGCATGGCGTTGAAGGCATCGAACAGGGACAATAGCAGCTTGTTATGCGCGGCTTCCGCCACCATGCGGTGCAGGCGGCCATCCCACAACTCCCAGGTCTTGGGATCGCGCGCCGCCTCGCTGCGCTCCATCAGATGCTGCATATGGCTGATATCGGCATCGGTCGCCCGCAAGGCGGCGAGCCGCGCCATGATGGGCTCGAACAGCAGCCGTACCTCAAGCATCTCGACCGGGCTGGTCTGGGCGGAGATGACCGAGAGGCTGGCCGGCGCTTCCATCGGCCGGTTACCCACGAAGGTGCCCCGGCCGACATGACGCCAGATGCGCCCTTGCGCCTCGAGCACCTCCAGGCCCTCGCGCAACGCGCTGCGGCTGAGCCCCAAATCCTCGGTCAGCTTGCGTTCGGGCGGCAGGCGGCTATTCAGGGGAAAGCGTCCGCCGGCAAGCAACGCGTCGAGTTTTTCGATGGCCCTGTCCTGGCGGCGCATGACGATACCAATATTGATTGGCTTCAAGAATGACCTGCCGGGCATGTTGACGGCCCTAAACAGCCTATGCAAGGCTTCAAATCGATAACAAGCCGATATGATACCAATTTACGATTGGTATTGCACAAACCGGCCCGCGCGGGCCGTAACAAGCAACAACCATAGGGGAGAGCAATGAAGAAACACCTTCTTGGCGGCATCGTCCTCGGCGCCTTGCTGGCACTGAGCAGCTTCGCCGCCCACGCCCAGGACACCGTCCGCTTCGGCGTCGCCGCCGAGCCTTATCCGCCGTTCTCGAGCAAGGATTCGTCCGGCAAATGGGTCGGCTTCGAAATCGACCTGATGGACGCCGTCTGCGCCCAGATGAATGCCAAATGCTCCATCGTTGAAGTGGCCTGGGACGGCATCATCCCGGCGCTGCAGGCAAGCAAGTTCGACGTGATCTGGTCCTCCATGCTGATTACCGAGAAGCGCAAGCTGACCATCGACTTCACCGACAAGTACTATCACACGCCCGCGGAGTTCATCGGGCCAAAGTCCGAACAGATCACCATCGACTTCAAGAATCCCGACAGCCTGAAGGGCAAGGTCGTGGGCGTCCAGACCAACACCGCTCACTTCCGCTTCGTCACCAAATATTTCCCCTCGGCGACGCTCAAGATCTACGACACCCAGGACAACTCCAATGCCGATCTCGCGGCCGGCCGCCTCGATCTCGAAATGGCCGACGGCGTGGTCCTCAACGAATTCATCAAGACCGATCAGGGCAAGGATATGGAGGTCAAGGGCCTGCCGCCGATGACGGATACGGAAGTATTCGGTATCGGCGTGGGCGGCGGTGTGCGCAAGACGGACACCGCTCTCAAGGAAAAGCTGAACGCCGCGATCAAGGCAATCCGCGCCAATGGAACCTATGACGCCATCGCCAAGAAGTATTTCGACTTCGACGTCTACGGCAGCTAAGCGTCACGTAACGCACTGAAGACGACGAGGGCCGGCAGGGCGACCTGCCGGCCCTTTTCCTTGCCGTCACACCGCGGCAACGCTGCTGCCGCTCGCTCACCGGTTGAAACTGGCCCATCCGCGGGCATACTGGCGGCGGCCGACCGCTCCGAGGGGTGCGTCAATCGTGAAAACTCTAGGAGAAAGCCATGAGTTCATCGAATGATCTCGACCGCCGGCGCGTTCTTCTGACCGGGGCTGCCGTAGCGACGCTGGGTGCCGTTCTCGGCGGCACGCAGACGGCCATGGCCGATCAGCCGCATATGCGTAGCGCGCTGCAAGCTCTGCGCAACGCACAGGGGCAGCTTTCCGTAGCCACGCATAACAAGTCGGGCCACCGCGAGAACGCACTGAACCTGGTCAACCAGGCCATTACCGAGGTCGAGGCCGGCATCGCCGCGGGCGAAGGTCTCTAGTCGATCGCATATGGGACGCCGGTTCCGGACCCGGTGTCCTTTTTCCCAACCGGCGGATTCAAACGGCGAAGGCAGCAGAATGGCGTCGATCAATCCCGAGAGACTGCTGGCCGATCTTCGCCGCCTGCGGACATTCGGCGCCCAAGGCGCTGGCGTGGTGCGCCTGGCGCTATCACCCATCGATGTTGAATCGCGCCATTGGCTCGCAGCGCGCATGAACGAAGCCGGCCTCGCTGCTGCGATCGATGGCGTCGGCACTGTCTTCGGCCGCTCGCGCTCGCCCGGGCCTGCCCTCATCATCGGCTCCCATAGCGATACACAGCCGAGCGGCGGCTGGCTGGATGGCGCGATGGGCGTGATCTATGGGCTGGAGATCGCCCGCGCCTTCGCTGAATCGCCGGGCGAGCATGGTTTGGCCATCGATGTTGCTTCCTGGATGGATGAAGAAGGCACCTTCAGCGGCTATCTCGGCAGCCGTGCCTTCTGCGGCGAAGCGATAGAGCCGGCGATCGCCACAGCGCGCAATCGCGACAGCATGGCTCTCGGCGAAGCGCTGGAGCGCGCCGGGTTTGCGGGACGGCCATTGGCCCGGCTCGAGCCCGGTCGCCATGCAGCATATCTGGAATCCCATATCGAACAGGGCGGAAGGCTGGAGACGGCAGGTAAACGCATCGGCGTCGTCACCAGTATTGTCGGCATCCGCGACATGCGCCTTACCTTTACCGGCCAGCGCAACCATGCCGGCACCACGCCCATGGCGATCCGCCGCGATGCCGGTGCCGCCCTGCTCGCCTTCGCCACCAGGCTGAACGAGGAATTCCAGGCACTCGCGGGACCGGAGACGGTGTGGACCATCGGCCGCATCGAACTCGACCCCGGTTCGACCAGCGTGGTCCCGGGCAAGGCCGAGATGCTGCTGCAATTCCGCGATGGTGAGGCGGCATGTCTGGATAGGCTGGCCGAGCGCCTGCGCGAACTGGTCGCCCAAACCGACCGCAAGGGTCCGGTCCGCGTCCAGCTGGCCGATTTCGATGCGCCGGTGCAGCCGGTCGCCATGGATGAGGGCTTGCAGGCCCAAATCGCCGAGGCAGCCGAACGCCATATCCCGGGCGGCTGGATGCCCATGCCGAGCGGGGCCGGCCATGATGCCCAGATCATCGCCCCGTATCTGCCCGCGGCCATGCTGTTCGTGCCCAGCATCGGCGGCCTCAGTCATGATTTCGGCGAAGATACGAAGGAAGAGGACATCGTGCTTGGCTGCCAAGTGGCAGCCGACGCCGCCGCGGCGATTCTGCGCGCGGCGCGGAAGTAAGCGCTAAGCCAGCTCCACCTCTTCGCGATAGCTCGGCACCCGTGCCTGCCATTTGAGCTCGTCGGCGATTCGCATACGCAGCGCGTCGGAGCCCGAGGCCTCGCCGTGGATGACGAAAGTCTGGCGCGGCGGTTTGGTGAAATTCTTCAGCCAGGCGATGATCTCATCGGCATCGGCATGGGCCGAGAGCATGCCAAGATTCAGCACTTCGGCGCGCACCGGCACCATGCCGCCATGCATCTTGATCTGCTTGGCGCCGGCAACCATCAACGCGCCGCGAGTGCCACCCGCCTGATAGCCGGTGAACAGCACTGTACTGTTGGGATCGGGCGCAAAGACCGCCAGATGGTGCAACACCCGCCCGCCCGTCGCCATGCCGCTGGAAGAAACGATGATGGATGGCACGCGGCTGCGGTCGATGGCCTTGGATTCCTCCACACTGCGGGTCTGGCGCGCCACGCCATGCATTTCGCGGCATTGTTCGGGTGTAAGGCGATGCTCGCCGCAATGGGCAATCAGCATCTCGGTCGCATCGATCGCCATGGGGCTGTCGAGGAAGATCGGCACATCGGGAATGGCGCTCGTCGCCTTCAGGCGCTGCAGATAGAACAACACCGACTGCACCCGGCCGACGGCAAAGGCGGGAATGACGATGGTGCCGCCGCGCTTGACGGTGCGGTTGACGACCTCCGCCAGCACCACCGCGGGATCACGGGTATCGTGCTTGCGGTCGCCATACGTGGATTCCACCAGCAGGTAATCCGCTTCGGCCACCGGATCGGGCGGCAGCAGGACCGGATCGTTGGGACGGCCGAGATCGCCGGAGAACAGGATCGTGCGGCCCTCGGCGCCGATCGCCACCGTTGCCGCGCCCAGGATGTGGCCGGCGTTGCGGAATGTTGCCGTAGCGCCGCCGCCCAGATCACGCGGCGCGTTATAGCCGCCGCCATCGAACAGGCTCAGCGCCTTCAGCGCATCGGCCTCGGTATAGAGCGGTTGCGCCGTCTCGTGCTTGGAGAAGCCGCGGCGGTTGGCGAAATCCGCATCCTGTTCCTGCAGCCGGCCTGAATCCGGCAGCAGGATCTTGCACAGGTCACTGGTTCCGGTGGTGCAGATGATCTTGCCGGCAAATCCGTTGCGCACCAGCAACGGCAGATAGCCGGTATGGTCCAGATGGGCATGGGTCAGCACCACGATATCGATATTGCGCGGCGAGATCGGCAGCGGATCCCAGTTGCGCTGGCGCAGTTCCTTGAAGCCCTGGAACAGGCCGCAATCCACCATGATGCGCCGGCCATTGGTTTCCAGCAGGTATTTCGAGCCGGTCACACTGCCGGCCGCGCCCAGAAAAGTCAGATGCATGATTCCTCATCGCCGGAAGGCCGGCCTGCCAATCGCGACCGCACTATGGGGAGGAACCGAGCCCGGCGAAAGCTATCAAGTACCCAGATACGCGGTCTCGCCATGCAAGGCGGCATCCAGGCCGCTCTCCTCCGCGTCCTGATGGACCTTCACCGGCGTCACCTTGTCGATAAGCCAGAGCATCGCGTAAGTGAAGCCGAAGGCCCAGACCGACGAGATCGCCATTGCCGCCAATTGCTTCAGGAAGAACGCGCCGTTGCCCGCGATCAAGCCGTCGGTGCCGGCCGGGTTGAAGGCCGTCGTGGCGAAGATACCCAGCAGCACGATGCCAAGCGCGCCACCGACACCATGCACCCCCCAGACATCGAGCGCGTCATCCCAATGCAGCTTGTTCTTCAGCGCCACGGCGAAATAGCAGACGACACCGGAAACGATGCCGATGACGACCGCCGTCAGCGGCGAGACATAGCCTGCCGCCGGCGTCACGGTGGCAAGGCCGGCAACCGCACCGGTCAGCAGGCCGACGAAGGTCGGGCGCTTTTCATGCCACCAGCCCACCGCCATCCAGGTGATCGCGGCAAACGAGGCCGCGACATCGGTATTGAGGAAGGCGACGGCAGTGACCGAATCGACACGGAATTCGCTGCCGGCATTGAAGCCGTACCAGCCGAACCAGAGCAGGCCGGTGCCCAAGGCCACCAGCGGCACGCTATGGGCGCCGCCATCCATGACTTTTCGGCGCCCGACATAAAGCACCGAGGCCAATGCGGCGAGGCCCGCCGTGTTATGCACCACGATGCCGCCGGCAAAATCCAGCACGCCCCATTTTTGCAGGATGCCGCCGCCCCAGATCATATGCACGAAGGGGAAATAGACGAAGAACAGCCAGAGGGTAAGAAAGGCCATATAGGCCTTGAAGGTCACGCGATTGGCGAAGGCGCCGGTGATGAGGGCGGGGGTGATGATGGCGAACATCATCTGATAGGCGACATGGACCAGAAGCGGAATGCCGGGCGTGGGCGAGGGCGTCGAGAGGTCG
>DASXQK010000356.1:0-19031 GCA_036493015.1 Dongiaceae bacterium
CGCAAACAGCGTCACCTACGGTTTCCGCTATGGCCTGCTGACGGTGGCCGGGACCAGTTCGGCGATGCTGGTGCAGCTTGCCCTGACGGCGCTCGGCATGGCCGAGGTGCTGGGCCAGCTGGGTGCGTGGTTCGACTGGATCCGCTGGATCGGTGTTGCCTATCTCGTCTATCTCGGCATTACCCAGTGGCGGGCGCCGCCGCTCAAGCTGACCGATGTCCGCCCTGAGCCTAAATCGGCGCAGGCGATGTATTCGCGCGCGCTGCTGGTTTCGCTGACCAATCCGAAGACGTTGTTCTTCTATGGCGCCTTCTTCCCGCAGTTCGTGGTCATGACCCATGACGTCGGGCTGCAGGTCGGCATCCTGTCGGCCACGTTCGTCTTCCTTGCCGTGGCGGTCGATTCCACCTGGGCCATTCTGGCCAACCGGGCGCGGCGTTTCCTTGCCATGCATGGCAAGCTGCGCAATCGCATTTCCGGGGGCATCCTGATCGGGGCGGGCATCGGCCTTGCCTTCGCAAGGCGGAGTTAGGCCAAGCGATCGCGCAACTGGGCGAACACCACCTGGAACATCGCCGGCGTCAGTCTCCCGGTATTGGTGTTATAGCGCGAGCAGTGATAGCTGTCGGCCAGCAGCAGCCCGTTCTTCATGCGGTGAATGGCGCGATGGCGGAAAGGATGCTCTGCAAGGCGCTCGCCCAACGTCCTTAGCACCGAGGCATGGGCGATACTGCCCAGCGCCAGGATCGCCTTCAGCTTCGCCAGGCTCGCGATTTCCTCCACCAGGAAGGGACGGCAGCTGGCGATCTCCAGCGGCGTCGGCTTGTTTTCAGGCGGTACGCAGCGCACCGCATTTGTAATCCGGCAATCGACCAGCTCGAACCCATCGTCGGGCTCGCGGCCATAATCGCCCCGTGCCCAGCCGAAGTCTTTCAGCGTCGCATAGAGCAGATCGCCGGCGTAATCGCCGGTGAAGGGCCGCCCGGTGCGGTTGGCACCTTTGAGGCCCGGCGCCAATCCTACGATCAGCAGCCGCGCATCGTCCCGGCCGAAGCTCGGCACCGGCGCGTTATGCCATTGCGGCTGCTTCGTGCGAATGGCCTGGCGGAACTGAACCAGTCGCGGGCAGACCGGGCAATCATGCCCGGGCGCCAGCGCCGGCGCTTCGCTCACGCCGATTCCGCGAGATCGGGATCGGCGGGCGTCGAGCGGATCGCATGGGCCCGCGCGATACCGTCCGCCAGCTCGCTCAGCTCTATGAAGGTATCGGCCTGGCGGCGCAACTCGTCGGCCACCATGGGCGGCTGCGAGCGCGTCGTGCTGACCACGGATACCCGAACACCCTTGCGCTGTACCGCCTCGACGAGCCGGCGGAAATCGCCGTCGCCCGAGAACAGCACAACATGATCGAGGTGAGGAGCCATCTCTAATACATCGATGGCAAGTTCGATATCCATATTCCCCTTCAACTTGCGCCGGCCCATGGAATCGGTGAACTCCTTCGTCGGCTTGGTCACCATGGTATAGCCGTTATAGTCCAGCCAATCGACCAGGGGGCGCAGCGGGGAATATTCCTGATCCTCGATCAGGGCGGTGTAGTAAAAGGCGCGGACGAGATGGCAATCCTCGCTGAACAGGTTGAGCAGGCGCTTGTAGTCGATGTCGAAACCAAGCGCGCGAGCCGCCGCATAAAGGTTGGCCCCATCGATGAACAACGCGACGCGCTCGCCGGCATAAAATTTCAATTTCATCACTGCCTCGGTGGAAAATCGGGGTTTGCGTTCGCAAAGGTTAATTCGTGGCAATTTTATGCTACTACAACGACTTAGCCGGCCTATGATTTAAAGGTATGGGTGCGCCGGCAGAAAACAAGGGCAATCAGCAGGATGTGAGCGCAACCGGCCCGATCCTGATCGGGCTAGGCGCGAACTTGCCAAGCCCCATTCATGGTTCGCCGGTTGCAACCTTGGAGGCAGCTTTGCGCCGGCTGGCGGAAAAGGGCGCCAGCCTGCTGGCCCGCTCGCGCTGGTGGGAAAGCGCCCCGATACCGGTATCGGACCACCCCCGGTATGTGAATGGCGTGGCGGAAGTCGCAACGGCACTCGGTCCCGAAGCCCTGCTCGCCTTGCTCCACGATGTTGAGGCCGAGTTCGGGCGGGCGCGTCCCTATCTCAACGCCCCCCGGGTGCTGGACCTGGACCTTCTCGCCTATGGCAATGTGACGCGTGTAGGGCCGCAACCGCCGCTGCTTCCTCACCCGCGATTGGCGGAGCGCGGCTTTGTCCTGCTGCCACTGGCGGAGATAAGACCCGAATGGCGTCATCCGGTTAGCGGCCGCAGTTTGCCCGAGATGATAGCGGCACTTCCCACTGGCCAGATCGCTCGAGTCCTTCCGCAATAAGCGGCAAGTTATTGAAGCTGCTTGATTTGCTGCAACCGCACCCATATATTCAACGATCATTCTTAAATCTGCCTGTTGAACGGGAGAGATCATGGCGCGCGTGACGGTGGAAGACTGCGTTCTGAAGGTGCCCAATCGGTTCGATCTGGTGATGCTGGCGGCCCAGCGGGCGCGGGATGTTGCCGCCGGCGGGCAGCTGACCATCGAGCGCGACAACGACAAGAATCCCGTCGTGGCACTGCGCGAGATTGCCGATGAGACGATCGATCTCGAAGGCCTGCGCAACAATCTGATCCAGGGCCTGCAGCACAATGTCGAGCAGGACGAGCCGGAAGAAGAGGGCGGCTTCGGTGCCGAGACCGCCGATCTGCTGGGCGAGATGATCCAGGCCCAGGAAAAGGATGCGACCGAAGCAGGCCTCAACGTCGACGGCGAGTTCCAGGACGAGCCGGGAGCCGACGGCGAAGAGCTGCCGGAGGAAAAATAAAGCCGGCGCCAGCAATCGCGCGGCGGATTTCCGCCGCCCGGCGGCGCTGCGGCCCATACGCTCGAGGGTAACCGGATGATCCGGCAGTTCGAACTGGTCGAGAGGGTCAAAGCCTACGATCCCTCGGCTGACGAGGACGCCCTCAACCGCGCCTATGTCTTCGCCCTCAAGGCGCACGGCTCGCAGAGCCGCGATTCCGGCGATCCCTATTTCTCCCATCCGCTCGGCGTGGCCGAATTGCTGGCCCGCATGAAGCTGGACAGCGCCTCCATCGTCACCGGGCTGCTGCACGATACCGTCGAGGACACCGACGCCACGCTGGAGCAGATCGAGCATCTCTTCGGCAAGGAGATCGCACGACTGGTCGATGGCGTGACCAAGCTCTCGCGCATCGAACTGCAATCGGATCACACCAAGCATGCGGAGAATTTCCGCAAGCTGGTGCTGGCCATGTCGGCGGATATCCGTGTCCTGCTGGTGAAGCTCGCCGACCGTCTGCACAACATGCAGACCCTGCACTTCATGAAGGATGCGGAACGCCGCCGGCGCATCGCGCTGGAGACGCTGGAGATCTATGCCCCGCTGGCCGAGCGCATGGGCATGCAGGAGATGAAGGACGAGCTGGAGAATCTTTCTTTCGCCGAGCTCTATCCCGATGCCAGAGCCTCGATCGCCCAGCGCCTGAAATTCCTGCGCGAACAGGGCGGCGACATGGTGCCGCGCATCATCGCCGAGCTGAAGCGCACCCTGGACGCCGCCGGCGTGGAATCCTGGATATCGGGGCGTGAAAAGACGCCCTATTCGATCTGGCGCAAGATGCAGCGCAAGAACATCAGCTTCGAGCAGCTTTCCGACATCATGGCGTTCCGGATCGTCGTCAACGATGTCAGCGCCTGCTACCAGGCGCTGGGCACGCTGCACGGCACCTATTCCATGGTGCCGGGCCGCTTCAAGGATTACATCAGCACGCCCAAACCGAACGATTATCGCTCGCTGCATACCGGCGTCATCGGGCCGGAGCGCCAGCGCATCGAGGTGCAGATCCGCACCCGCGAAATGCACGAGGTGGCCGAGCTGGGCGTGGCCGCCCATTGGCGCTTCAAGCAGGACGCCCCCCGCCTCGACGGCCGGCAATATCGCTGGCTGCGCGAACTGCTCGATATCCTGGAACATGCCGCGGGCCCGGAGGAATTCCTAGAGCATACCAAGCTCGAGATGTTCCAGGACCAGGTGTTCTGCTTCACGCCAAAGGGCGATCTGATCGCCTTGCCGCGCGGCGCCACGCCGGTCGATTTCGCCTACGCCGTCCATTCCCAGGTCGGCGACCGCTGCGTGGGCGCCAAGATCAACGGCCGCATGGTGCCGCTGCGCACCCAGCTGCAGAACGGCGACCAGGTGGAGGTCGTGACATCGCGCAGCCAGACGCCGTCACCCACCTGGGAGCGGTTTGTCGTCACCGGCAAGGCGCGCGCCTGCATCCGCCGATATATCCGCACCCAGCAGCGCGCCCAGTATCTGGAACTCGGCCGCTCGATCCTGGCCAAGGATTTCCGCCATGATGGGCATGAGGTGACCGAAAAGGCGCTTTCCGGCGCGCTGAAGAAGCTGAAATGCGAATCGGTCGAGGAACTCTACGCCGCCGTCGGCGCCGGCAATCTGACGGGCCGCGAGGTGATTGCCGCCGTTTTCCCGGGGCTGAAACCTGTTGCCGAAGAAAAAATACCGGGCACCAAGCGCGGGCGGCCGAACAAGAAGCTCGGCGTCAAGGAATCGAATGCCATCCCCATCACCGGGCTGATCCCGGGCATGGCGATCAATTTTGCCGGCTGCTGTCATCCTCTGCCGGGCGATCGCATCGTTGGCATCGTCACCACCGGCAAGGGCGTCACCATCCACACCATCGATTGCGAGACGCTGGAGAGTTTTGCCGATTCACCCGAGCGGTGGCTGGATGTCGCCTGGCATGTCGACCCGGCGAAGGCCGAGGGCCATGTCGGCCGCCTGCATGTGGTTGTCTCCAACGAGCCCGGTAGCCTGGGCAGCCTTTCCACCGTGATCGGCAAGAGCGAAGGCAACATTACCAATCTCAAGATCACCAACCGCTCGGCGGATTTCTTCGAGATGATGATCGATGTCGAGGTCAAGGATGTGCGCCACTTGACCAATATCATCGCTGCGTTGCGCGCGACCCCCGCCGTCAACACTGTCGAACGGGCGCGGGGCTGACGAGGCCCGCGTAGAGAGTCTCATGTTCCGCCGTCGCCAGAAGCAAACCCTGTGGCGCCATCTGCGCGAATTTTTCTGGCCGAGCATTGGCTTCGTGCGCTCGACGCGCTATCTGGCCCATCGCATCGGGCGCATGCCGGGCACGCCCGGTTCGATTGCGCTCGGCTTTGCCTGCGGAGCAGCCGTTGCCTGCACGCCCTTCGTCGGCTTTCATCTCGGCATTGCCCTGGTCCTGGCCTGGATCATCCGTGGCAGCCCGCTGGCAGCGGCGATTGGCACCCAGGTCGTGGGCAATCCCTGGACAATTCCCTTCATCCTGCTGGGAATCTATCGGCTGGGCGCCAAAATGATGGGCGAAGCCAGCGTCCATCGCCTGCCATCCGAGGTCCATGTCAGTTATATCTTCCACCATCCCGGCCAGGTCATGCTGCCGATGATGCTGGGCTCGCTGCCGGTGGCGCTCGCCATCGGCCTCATATGCTTTTTTCCGGCGCGTTTTCTCGTCTCGCGCTATCATCAGCAGCGTAAATTGCGGCGTCGCGGAGCGGCAAAATGAAGCGGTCCCCCTTACGTCTTGGCGTCAACATCGACCACGTGGCCACCATTCGCAATGCGCGGGGCGGCCGGCATCCCGATCCGGTGCGAGCGGCGCGCCTCGCCGCGCAATCGGGCGCCGACGGCATCACCGCCCATCTGCGCGAGGATCGCCGGCACATTTCCGACCGCGATATCGAGCGCCTGATCCGCGAGATCGACCTGCCGCTGAATTTCGAGATGGCGGCAACCGAGGAGATGCTGGCGATCGCACTACGCCACAATCCCCATGCCGCCTGCCTGGTGCCGGAGAAGCGCGAGGAGCGCACCACCGAAGGCGGCCTCGACGTGGCGCGAGGCCATAATCACCTGGTGCCTTTCATACACCGGCTGAACGATGCCGGTATCCGCGTCTCGCTGTTCATCGAAGCGGAGCCCCGTCAGCTCGACGCGGCCGTGGCGCTTGGTGCGCCGGTGGTGGAACTGCACACGGGCGCCTATTGCGAAGCGGAAGGCGCGGAGCGCGAACGCCATCTCGACCGCCTGATCAAGGCAGCGACCTATGGCGATGCCCTCGGCCTGGAATGCCACGCCGGCCACGGCTTGACTTTCGACACGGTGGGACCGGTGGCGGCCATTGGCAGCCTGGCCGAACTCAATATCGGCCACTTCCTGATCGGGGAAGCGATCTTCGGTGGTCTGGAAAGCGCCATCAAACGCATGCGGGCGCTGATGGACAAGGCGCGCGCGGAATCCGGCGGCGAGCGCAGCGCGTAAGCGCGGGTCTCGCCGTGATCCTGGGCATCGGCAGCGACATCATCGATATCCGCCGCATCGAACGCACGCTGGAGCGTTTCGGCGAACGCTTTATCGAGCGCGTGTTCACCGAAACCGAGCGGCGCAAATCCGACGGCCGGGCCAACCGCGCCGCGAGCTATGCCAAGCGCTTTGCCGCCAAGGAGGCGTGTTCGAAGGCACTCGGCACCGGCTTTCGCGACGGCGTATTCTGGCGCGATATGGGGGTCATCAATCTCTCCTCGGGCAAGCCGACCATGAAGCTGACCGGCGGCGCCCTGGAGCGGCTTGCGGCAATCACGCCAGAGGGAATGCAGGCGCAGATCGATATCTCGCTGACCGACGACATTCCCCAGGCCCAGGCCATCGTCATCATTTCAGCCCTGCCAAAACGTGAGGCCGCCGCGACTTGACAGGGGCGGGTGCCCCTGTATTCATGCCGCCCGCACCGCGCCGCAGGCTGGCACGGACCAGATTGTCACACAGAGGCGCCGCCGCTCATGACGCAGAAGAAATCCGACGGTTTTCGGGAGATCGCCAAAACCGTCGGCTACGCGATCGTGATCGCGCTGGTGATCCGTACTTTCCTGTTCGAACCGTTCCGCATTCCCTCCGGCTCGATGATTCCCTCGCTGCTGATCGGGGATTATCTGTTCGTCGCCAAATATTCCTACGGCTACAGCAAATACTCCTTGCCGCTCAGCCCGGACCTGTTTTCCGGCCGCATCATGGAAAGCACGCCCAAGCGCGGCGATGTGGTCGTGTTCCGTCAGCCGCCGCATCCGGAAATTGATTTCGTCAAGCGGATCGTCGGATTGCCGGGCGACCATATCCAGATGAAGCTGGGGATTCTTTACATCAACGATGTGGCCGTGACCCGCGACAAGATCGACGACTATGTCGACGAGCAGGGCGAACATTACATCCAGTACATCGAGACTCTTCCCAACGGTGTGAAGCACCGCATTATCGAAAAATCCGGTGACACCGGTGGTCTCGACAACACGGATGTCTACATCGTTCCGCCGGGCCATTATTTCGCCATGGGTGATAACCGGGACGATTCCAGCGACAGCCGCGTGCCCGAAGTCGTCGGCTATGTGCCGGCGGAAAACCTTGTCGGCAGGGCGGAGATCATCTTCTTTTCGACCGACGGTACCGCCCATTGGTGGGAAATCTGGAAATGGCCGTTCGCCGTCCGTTATTCGCGGCTGTTCAATCTGATCCAGTGAGCCGAGCTCTCGCCGACGCCCTCGGTCACGATTTTCACCAGCCTGATCTTCTTGAACAGGCGCTGACCCATCCCAGCGCCGCCGCCAAATCGACTTATGAGCGCCTGGAATTTCTGGGCGACCGCGTGCTCGGCCTGGTGATCGCCGATATGGTCTATCGTGCCTATCCGCAGGAGCCCGAAGGGGCACTGGCACGCCGCTATAACGCTCTCGTGCGCAGCGAAACGCTGGCCCGGGTCGCCGAAGCCATTGGCTTGGGTCAGCATTTGCACATCTCGCGGGCCGAGGCCGACCAGGGCGGGCGAAGCAGCCGCAATCTGCTGGCCGATGCGTGCGAAGCGGTGATCGCTGCGCTGTTCCTGGATGGCGGGTTCGACGTCGCCCGGCGTTTCGTCGAGCGCCACTGGCAGCCGCTGCTGGCAGAACAATCGGAACCGCCCCAGGACGCCAAGACGGCGCTGCAGGAATGGGCCCAGGGCCAGGGCCTGCCGCTGCCCGCATATCGCCTGATCGCCAGCGAAGGTCCAGCCCATGATCCCGTCTTCGATATGGAAGTCAGCCTGCCGGGCCACGAGGCGACGCGCGGCCGCGGGCGCTCGCGCCGGGCCGCGGAATCGGATGCTGCCGGCGCCCTGCTGCACCGGCTGAGGGGTGAATCCCGTGGCTGAGGGCTCGCGCTGTGGCTTCGTGGCCCTGATCGGCGCGCCCAATGTCGGCAAATCAACTCTGCTGAACCGGCTGATCGGCGCCAAGATCTCCATTGTCTCGCCCAAGGTACAGACGACACGCCGGCGCGTGCTGGGGATCCTGGTCGAGGGCGAGGCGCAGATGATCTTCGTCGACACGCCGGGAATTTTTTCACCCCACAAGCGCCTCGACCGCGCCATGGTAAAGGCGGCATGGCGTGGTGCCGAGGATGCCGATCTCGTGGTCCTGCTGGTCGATCCCACACGCAAGAGGCTGGACGAGGACAGCCGCGCCATTGTCGCCAGCCTCAAGCGCGAGGGGCGACGCGCCATCCTGGCGATCAACAAGGTCGATGCGGTCAAGCCGCCCAAGCTTTTGGGCCTGGCCGACACGCTCTACGCCGAAGAAATTTTCGACGAGGTGTTCATGATCTCGGCCGAGACCGGGGACGGCGTCGCCGATCTGATCAAGGGTATCGTCCGCCGCCTGCCGGAAGGGCCATGGCATTACCCGGCAGATCAGATCTCCGATATGCCGCTGCGCGAGATCGCGGCCGAGATCACCCGCGAGCAATTGTTTCGCCAGCTTCATGCCGAACTGCCCTACGCATTGACGGTTGAACAGGAAAGCTGGGAGGATTTTGACGACGGCAGTTTGCGGGTCGGTCAGCAGATCTTCGTCGCCCGCGAAAGCCAGCGCTCGATCGTGCTGGGTGAGAAGGGACAGCGCATCAAGGCCGTGCGCCAGGCGGCGCAAAGGGAGATCAGCGAGCTGACCGGGCGCAAGGTGCATCTGTTCCTGCATGTGAAGTTCCGCGAGAATTGGCAGGACGATCCGGAGCGCTATCGCGCCATGGGCCTGGATTTCGAAGACTGACATGGAGTGGATCGACGAAGGCTTCGTCCTCTCCACGCGCCGGCATGGCGAAGGCGATCTGGTTCTCTCGCTGCTGACCCGCGAGCATGGCCGCCATGCCGGGCTGGTAAAGGGTGGGGCCGGACGCCGCTCTGCCGGGCTCTATGAGCCGGGCAACCGGCTGCGTGCCGTGTGGCGGGCGCGGCTCAGCGATCATCTGGGAAACTTTGCCTGCGAAAACCTGGCGCAATCTTCTGCAGCCTTATTGGATGAGCCGCTGCGCCTGGCCGCTCTCAGCTCGGCGACGGCCGTGGCCGAAGCGGCTCTCGCCGAGCGCGAACCCCATCCGCGCGCCTATGACGGATTTGCGGGCCTGATTGAAGCGTTGGTCTCCTCCGCCGACACCATTGCCTGGGCCGTGCGCTATGTGCAGTGGGAGCTGGATCTGCTGGCGGAGATCGGCTTCGGGCTGGATCTCGAGCGTTGCGCGGTCAGCGGCGACAAGGCAGGTCTCGCCTTCGTCTCCCCCAATAGCGGACGCGCCGTAACTGCCCGCGCAGCGGAACCCTGGCGCGAGCGGTTATTGCCGCTGCCCGCTTTCCTGGCGGGCGGGGCCGCCGATCTGCCGGCCATTGCCCAGGGGCTGGCGCTGACCGGCTCGTTCCTGGAACGCCACGTCTTTCGCGGCGAGCCGCCGGCGCGCGCGCGTTTGGTGGCCAGATTGCAGCGCGCCTGATATTAATCGGCTCGCATCGTCGCGAGCGCCGCACCCTCGAGAGTCTCCATGGCCGACAAATCTCCACCCCGCAATTTTGCCGTCATCGGCGCCGGTATCGTCGGTATCTGCTGTGCCCTGCAGCTTCAGCGCGACGGTCATCGCGTGACGGTGATCGATTATCAGGGACCGGGCGAAGGAACCTCGCGCGGCAATGCCGCGGTGCTGGCGGGCGGCGCCTGCGAACCGGTGGCAATGCCCGGGGTCGTGCGCCGCGTGCCGGAAATGCTGATGGATCCGCTGGGGCCGCTTGCCATCCGCTGGGGTTATTTGCCGAAGCTCACGCCGTGGCTGATGCGCTTCATTGCGGCCAGCAAGCCCGAGCGCGTCGAAGATATTTCGAAGGCGCTGCGCGAGCTCTCGGTGCGCTGCGTCGGCGCCTTCAAGCCGCTGACCCAGGCCGCCGGCATTGCCGATATGGTTCGCGATACAGGCTGGCTCAGCGTCTACAAAAAGGAGGAATCATTCGCCGAAGCCCGTGGCGAACTGGACCTCCAGCGCCGTCGCGGCGTCAAGTTCGACGTGCTGACCGGCGACCAGATCCGCCAGATGGAGCCGAGCCTGGCGCCGATCTTCGCCCGCGGCGTCTATTTCCCCGAGAATTCGATGACGGTGAACAACTTCCGCTTCGTGCAGCGTTTGGCGGAAGACTTCCTCGCCCACGACGGCAAAATCCTGCGCGAGCGCGTCACGGACGTGGTGGTGGGTCCGAACGGTCCACTGCAGGTCGTGACGGAGCAGGGACGCCATCCGATCGATGCCCTGGTGCTGGCCGCGGGCGCCTGGTCGCGCAAACTGGCGCGCAAGCTGGGCCATGACGTGCCGCTGGATACCGAACGCGGCTATCACGTCATGCTGCCCAACCCCGGCGTCATGCCGCGCATGCCGATCCATCTCGGCGATCATGGGTTCGTCGTCACACCGCTCGAGCATGGGCTGCGCTTCGCCGGCACGGTCGAACTCGGAGGGCTGAAGGCACCGCCCAATTGGAAGCGCGCCGAGGTCCTGTTGACCCATGGCCGAACGATCTTCCCCGGGTTGAACGAGACGGGGCGCGATCGCTGGATGGGTTTTCGCCCGTCTTTCCCCGATTCATTGCCGGTGATCTCCGGCTCGCCCAAGACGCCCAACGCCTATTTCGCCTTTGGGCATGGCCATCTGGGACTGAGCTTTGCCGCCATTACCGGCCAGATGATCGCCGATATCGCCGCGGGCCGGGAGTCGGGCTTCGACCGCAGGCCCTATCGCGTCGATCGCTGGTAGGGCACGGGTTCCACTGTCCTGCGCGCTTTGGTGCGCAGGCTTGACCGACCAAGCACCTCGACTACCATTCCCCCTCGATTCGCTTAGGGAATTTCCATGGCAAAACCGTCCACGCCGGCTGGTTCGGGTGAAGAGATCCGCCTGACGCCGCTGGCCGATGCGCTGAGTGAGCGTTACCTCTCCTATGCGCTCTCCACCATCATGTCGCGCTCGCTGCCCGACGTGCGCGACGGGCTGAAGCCGGTCCACCGGCGCCTGCTCTATGCCATGCGCCTGCTGCGCCTGGAGCCGAACACGGTCCATCGCAAATCGGCCCGCGTGGTCGGCGATGTGATCGGCAAATTCCACCCCCATGGCGATGTGGCGATCTATGAGGCCATGGTGCGAATGGCCCAGTATTTCGCCGTGCGCTTTCCTTTGGTCGATGGCCAGGGAAATTTCGGCAATATCGACGGCGATAACGCCGCTGCCATGCGCTACACCGAGGCAAGGCTGACCGACGCCGCGGCAATCATGCTGGAAGGCATCGACGAGGATGCCGTCGATTTCCGTCCAACCTATGACGGCGACGACAAGGAGCCCGTCGTGTTGCCGGCGGGTCTGCCCAATCTGCTGGCCAATGGCAGCCAGGGTATCGCCGTGGGCATGGCGACCAGCATCCCGCCGCATAACCTGGCTGAGATCTGCGATGCGCTGCTCCATCTGATCAAATTCCCCAAGGCAACGGTTGCCAAGCTGGTCGATCTGATGCCGGGGCCGGATTTTCCCACCGGCGGCGTTCTGGTCGAGGGCCGCGAGAGCCTGATCGAATCCTATCGCACCGGCCGTGGCTCGCTCCGCCTGCGCGCCAAATGGCAGGTCGAAAAGCTAAAGGGTGTCTGGCAGATCGTCGTTACCGAAATTCCCTATCAGGTACCGAAGTCGCGCCTGATCGAGCGCATCGCCCAGCTGCTGCAAGACCGCAAGCTCGCTTTGCTCGCCGATATCCGCGATGAATCCGCTGCCGATGTGCGTATCGTGCTGGAGCCGCGCAGCCGCACTGTCGATCCCGCCATGCTGATGGAATCGCTGTTCCGCCAGACCGATCTGGAGATTCGCTTTTCCCTCAACATGAACGTGCTGGATGCGGGGCAGACGCCGCGCGTCATGTCGCTGCAGGAAGTGCTGCAAGCCTATCTCAATCATCGCCGCGAGGTGCTGTTGCGCCGCGGCAGGTTCCGCATGGCGAATATCGAGCATCGGCTCGAGGTGCTGGCGGGATATCTGATCGCCTATCTCAATATCGACGAAGTTATCAGGATCATCCGCCGCGAGGACGAGCCGAAGCCTGTAATGATCAAGCGCCTGAAGGTCACCGACACCCAGGCGGAAGCGATCCTCAATATGCGCTTGCGGGCCTTGCGCAAGCTCGAGGAAATCGAGATCCGGCTGGAGAACGACGCGCTGGCAAAGGAAAAGAAGGAGCTGGGCCAGCTGCTGAAATCCGAAGACAGGCAGTGGGACATGATCAGCGGCCAGCTTGCCGCAATCCGCAAGCAGTTCGGTCCTTCGACATTGCTCGGCCGCCGGCGCACCCATGCCGGCGCCCCGCCGGCCGAGATCGACATTCCGTCGGATGCGATGATCGAGCGCGAGCCGGTGACGGTCATCTGTTCCGACAAAGGCTGGATCCGCGCGCAGAAGGGCCATGGCGCCGATACGGCTGAGATCAAATACAAGGAAGGCGATCGCGGAAAATTCATCCTGCAGGCGGAAACCACAGACAAGCTGGTGGTCTTCGGTACCAACGGCCGATTCTATACGCTGGGGATCGACAAGCTGCCGGGCGGGCGCGGCCATGGCGAGCCAATCCGCCTGATGATCGATCTGGGCAACGACCAGGATCTGGTCGCGATGTTCATCCACGACCCCAAGCGCAAGCTGGTGGTCGCATCCCATGACGGCCGCGGCTTTGTCGTGCCGGAAGGCGATATCGTGGCGCAGACCCGTGCGGGCCGGCAGGTATTGAACCTGGGCGATGGGGTGGAAGCGGCGGCCTGTGCCCCTGTCGAGGGCGACACGGTCGCCGTGGTCGGCGAGAACCGCAAGCTGCTGCTGTTTCCCCTCAGCGAACTGCCCGAAATGACTCGTGGGCGCGGGGTCATCCTGCAACGCTACAAGGATGGCGGACTTTCGGATGTGAAGACGTTCACCTACAAGGAAGGGCTGACTTGGCGGCAGGGTGACCAGCGCACCAGGACCGAAACGGCGCTTGGCGACTGGCGCGGCGAGCGCGGCCAGGCCGGCCGCCTGCCGCCCCAAGGCTTCGCACGGAATAACAAGTTCGGGTGAGCGGGGGCTGAGCGCCGACGCGGCGCTCGTTGCGCTCTCCTGTCACCCATCGTCATGGGTGGGTCAAGGGCGGGCATGACGACCGAGTAGCGGCGCCAGCAAGAATCGGGCAGCAATCCGGCGCCTCGCGACCTATCTTTCCTCCATGTCAAAGTCGGATCACGCCAACATCGCCAGGCGTCTTGCCGCGTTCGATTGGGCAGAGGCTGGCCGTGCCCTTGATGAGAGCGGCTATGCCCGCATTCAGGGGGTTTTGACGGCCAAGGAATGCACGGAAGTTGCCAGCTGGTATGGCGACGACGCACGCTTCCGCTCGACAGTGATCATGGCGCGGCACGGTTTTGGCGACGGCGAATACAAGTATTTTGCCTATCCGCTGCCGCCGTTGATCGATGCCCTGCGGCGCGAGGCCTATCCCGCTCTTGCCACGGTGGCCAATCGCTGGGCCGAACGGCTCGGCGATAAGGTGGGTTTTCCGGCAACGCTGGATCGCTTCACCCAGCAATGCCACGCCGCCGGGCAGAAGAAACCCACGCCGCTGGTCCTGCGTTACGACGCCGGCGGCTATAACCGGCTGCATCAGGACCTCTATGGCGCGATCGCTTTCCCTATCCAGATGGCCATTCTGTTGAGCCGGCCGGGCGCGGATTTCGACGGTGGCGAATTCATCCTGGCCGAACAGAGGCCCCGCATGCAGTCGCGCGCCGAGGTCGTCGCATTCGGCCAGGGCGACGCCGTGCTGTTCGCGGTCAACGAGCGGCCGGTCGCCGGCTCGCGCGGCTATTTCCGCGCCCGCATGCGTCACGGCGTCAGCACGATCCGTACGGGCCATCGTGCCACGCTTGGCATCATCTTCCACGACGCGGCCTAGCCGGAAAAACTGCATAACTTGTCGCCCAGCCGCAGGCGAGTCACGTTGTGGCTGCAGAAATCGCTGAATGTGGGCAAGGATGACGGTTCGCAACCTGATTTTCCTGGCACTGGGCGCAGCATTCGTCATGCAACTCTCCGTTCGCGAGAGCCTTGCCGACACGGCTGCGGTGGAAACCATCGTCATGGTTCGTCACGGCGAGAAGCCGCAACAGGGGCTGGGGCAGCTCGATTGTCAGGGGCTCAACCGGGCGCTTGCGCTGCCGGCGGTCATCAGGACGATGTTCGGCAGGCCAGCCGCGATCTTTGCGCCCAATCCCTCCGTGCAAAAGATCGATGACGGCTTTGCTTATGACTATGTGCGCCCATTGGCGACGATCGAACCGACGGCGATTGCCTTTGGCTTGCCCGTCGATGCCAGCATCGGCCTGACGGATATCGAGACGTTGAAGGCAAGGCTGATTGATCCGAAGTTCCAGAATGCGTTTGTGCTGGTCGGGTGGGAGCATAATCAGATCGTTCAACTCGCCCGCAACATCATGAGCGCGTTCGGCGGCGACTCGGCGAGCGTGCCGCAATGGAAGGGCAGCGACTTCGACAGTATTTACGTCATCCGGATCACCCGCGGGGGCACCGGGACAACGGCGGCCTTCGAACGCTATCAGGAGGGCCTCAACCACCAGCCTGCGGCCTGTCCGGGCCAGTAAGCGGCGGTCTGGCGCGGCAGATTGGGCTTCCGGCCGGAACCTTCTGCTGATAAGGCTTGCAGCGGGGAAGTTCCTTCATCTGGGATTAGGGGATTGGTAATTCGTCGCAGGCGCAATACGCCCGGTGGTTGATCCAATCGTTCTCCTTACCCTTCTTTCGGTCGTGCTGGGACTTTTGGCCGGCTTTCTCGGCTGGCAGCTGTTGAAGGTCCCACGCGACCGCCAGGCGCTAGTCGCCGCCGAGCGCGACTATCGCAGCATCTTCGACAACGCCATTGACGGCATCTATCGCTCGAGTACCGGCGGCCGCCAATTGCGCGCCAATCCGGCGCTGGTGCGCCTCAACGGCTATGGCAGCGAACAGGAGATGCTGCGCTCGGTAAACGACATCGCCGCCGAGTGGTATGTCGAACCCGGGCGGCGCGCCGACTTCATGCGCCTGCTGAACGAGGAAGGGCAGGTGGAGAATTTCGAATCCGAAATCTATCGCCACAAGACACGCGAGCGCATCTGGGTATCGGAGAATGCCCGGCTGGTGCGCGACGGAGCGGGCAGGCCCCTGTTCTATGAAGGAACGGTGCGAGACATCACCGAACTGAAACAGGCGGGCGAGGAACTGGACATCGCCCGCAAGGAGGCCGAGGCGGCCAACAGCGCAAAATCCCATTTGCTGGCCAATGTCAGTCATGAGCTGCGCACGCCCCTGAACGCCATCCTCGGTTTTTCCGAGATCCTGGCCGGCGAGATGCTGGGGCCGCTGGGCGAGCGCTACCGCGACTACGCCAAGGATATCCACGATAGCGGGCTGCATCTGCTCTCGATCATCGACGATCTGCTCGATCTCTCGAAGATCGAGGCCGGTAGGCTGAACCTGAGCGAAGATATCGTCGATGTGGTCGAGTTGTTCGATACCGTCAGCCGCTTCGTGCGCGAGCGCGCCAGTTCCGCCGGCCTCACCATGTCCATCGATTTGCCCGCGGACATACCGGCACTGAAGGCGGATCGCCGTGCGATGCGCCAGGTGTTGCTGAACCTGCTGTCCAACTCGGTGAAGTTCACCCCGGCGGGCGGTCATATCGCGCTGGAAGCGATCCGGGAGCCCTGTGGCGGCATCGGCTTTCGCGTCCGTGACAACGGCATCGGTATCGCTGCGGGCGACATCGATCGCGCCATGGAGCCCTTCGGGCTGATCAATAGTTCTCTCTCACGCCGCTACACCGGGACGGGGCTCGGCCTGCCCATCACCCGCGCGCTGGTCGAACTCCATCGCGGCCGCTTCGAATTGACCAGCGAGCCTGGCGTAGGTACGACGGCGACGGTCTACCTGCCGGCGGACCGGGTCGCAGCCTGACGGCCTTTTAGGCGGCCTCGACGCCGATACCGCAGATGAGGCCGTCCTTCGACATCGCCGGGCTCACCACCATGAACAGGATCTGGCCCTTGGTTTCGGCCTTGATTTCTTCCAGGGTCTGGCCGAAGAAATTCACCAGCGTGCCCAGGGCCTGGCCCGACTTCACCTCGTCGCCGACCTTGACCGTGCCGCGGAAGAAACCTGGCCCCTTGGTGCGCACCCAGTCGAATTTCTCGAAGCGGCGGGGTGCGGGCATGTTGCGCACGCCACCCGGAATCATGTCGAGGACGCGCAGCACATTCTGCAGCCCGTCATGCATGCGCGAAGCGGTCGCTGCATCGTACTGCCCGGCGCCGCCATCCTCGGCCAGCATGGAGGGAATGCCCATGGCTGCGGCGGTGGCATAGGCCAGACCCGCGATCGGTGCGCCACTGGCGCGGTGAAGCAGCATGGCCGGCGCCCCAAAGGCCTCGGCCATGGCCCGGCTCTTGCCATCAAGCTTTGCATCGCCGGTTTCGTAATAGATGTTGAACGGCACCAGCGCCTCCGGCACGTCGCCGCCATGCAGGTCGATATAGGCATCGGCATGGCGCATGGCCCTCTGGACCAGCTGATAGGCCAGCCGTTCGGTGAAGCTGCCCTTGGCCTTGCCCGGAAAGACGCGATTCAGGTTCAGATTGTCGATCGGCACGACATAGGCCGCGCGCTCCCAGAACGCCGCCGGATTCATCACCGGCAGGCAAAGGATCTGCCCGCGAAGCGTCTTCGGATCGATGGCTGCACCCAGCCGGATCGCGGCGTCGATGGAGACGTATTCGGAGCCGTGAATTCCGCCGGTCACCAACAGGGCCGGGCCGGGCGAGGCGCCATTGAAGGCGATATAGGGCCATTGCCAACCCGAAAGAACCGGATCGCCCCAATCGACGAAGCCCTGGCTCTTGCTGCCGGCGGCCGGTGCCGCGACCAGTTCAAATTTCCATTTGTTATCCATTGGGCCCTCTGGGTCAGACCTTGCCTGCACCAATCTTATGGCTTCGGCGGCTGGGCGGGGTAGGCCTTTGCGATGAGACCGGCGGTAACGGATTCAAACTCACGCACCGCGGCGATGTCGTCGAACAGGATGGGGGCCTTGGCGGCGATGGCCGCGCGCTGTTGGCGGCGCCAGGCCGGGTCGTTGGCGAGGCGAACCGCGATCTCGACATAATCGGTCGGCCCGGCCGCCACCAGATCGAGATGGCGCATGCGGCGATAGAAGCCATAGGTCATGCGCCCGCGCATGAAATGCCCGGGCAATGTCACGATCGGGCAGCCGACGGCGAAGGCTTCCAGGCTGGTGATGCCGCCGCAGAAATGCAGCGGATCGATCAGAGCATCGGCCAGCCTGACGGCGCCAAGGAAATCGGCATGGGGCATGCGGCCGATGAAACGCAGCCGGGCGAAATTCTCGCCACAGGCCTGGGCAAGGCGGCGTTTCAACACATCGGTCCAGGCGGCAACATGGCCCTCGGGAATGGCGATGATGCCGCGTGGATCGTGGGCCAGCAGGTCGGCCAGGATGGCGTCAAATTCCGGGTGGAATTTCACGACGTTGTGCGGGCAAAAATAAAAGGGCACGCCCGGCTCGATGCCAAGCGCCTCGCGGCCGATCGCGCTCGGCACTGTGGCCGGCATGGCAAAACAGGTCGGCGGATGAGCCATCAGGACGAGACGCTCGCTGTACTGGGCGGATGCTCCCGCCGGCTCCCACTCGCGCCAGGATATGTAGTGATCAATCGCGGGAATGCCTGAGGTGTCGGCATGGCCCCATGTCGCGGCCTGAACCCGCGCCAGGCGCGAGAAGGCGAGAAAATAGGCGAAGGGGTCGGCGGCGATGTCGGTATAGATCAGCAGATCCAGCTCTTCGGTGGCGATCATTGCCCGCGCGGCAGCCAGATCGCGAGGCAGGGTCATGGTTTTGTCGGCCGCCGCCGCCATGCTGCGCCACAGCGCATCATCCTGGCCGCCGGCACGCAACAGGATGGCCTCGTAGCGGGCCTGATCGCGCCGCTCGATCAGGCCGCGCAACATCTTGCCGGTAGAATGGCTATAGAAATAGGGCGAGACGAACCCGATGCGGGGCCGGCCTGGCCGCGAGACGGCCGCCCTTGCCAGGTGCGGCGCGGCCCAGGCGAGCCCCGGGCAGGCACCGAGATAGAATTTCGCCGCTGCCTGGTTGAGGGCGCGATTATCCCGGCCGTGATATGCCAAATAGAAATTGGTGAAACCGATCTCGCCAAAAGGATCGCTGAGTGTGATCTGCCGGCGCTCGAGCGCGGCGAAGCCCGCCACCATGGCGGCACGCCGCTCCTCCAAGCTGGCGGTGGAACTCTCCATCGGACAAAGCGTCGCCACATCCATGACCGCCGCGCGATCGGCGAGCCCGCGTGCTTCCGCCTCGCGATAACAGGCGAGCGCTTCATCCAGCCGGCAGAGGATCGACAGCGCATGGCCCAGGCGCAGCCAGGCCTCGGCGCGCGC
>DASXQK010000357.1:0-12085 GCA_036493015.1 Dongiaceae bacterium
AGCCGGCCGAAACGCGCGAGGGTCTCGCTCACCATGCGCGAACAGTCTTCGACCCTCGTCACATCGCTGGGAATCGTCAGACAATCGGGGGCGAAGGTCTTTACCGCCTGCGCCAGCCGCGCCTGGTCGATGTCGGCCAGCGCCAAGCTTGCGCCCGCGGCATGAAAGCGTTCAGCAAAGGCGAGGCCCATGCCGCCGGCCCCGCCGGTGATGAGCACACTTTTGCCCTGCCAAAGCGAGGGATGATCGGTCAATTGATCCTGCCTTCAGTAATAGCCCTTTGGCGGGCCCTTGTTCTCCTGGATCGAGTTGCCGCCATCGACAACGATCAGCTGGCCGGTGACATAGCTTGCCTCGTCGCTGGCCAGGAACGCCGCGACATGGCCGATCTCTGACCCCGTGGCGGAACGCCCGATAGGTGTGTGGCGGCCCGCGACCACTTCGTCCGATGTCTGCGAGGCGGTTGCAACCCAGCCCGGCCCCACGGAATTGACGGTGATCCCCTTGGCCGCGACCTCGAGCGCCAGCGCGCGCATCATGCCGGTCATGGCAGCCTTGCCGGCGCTGTAGCCCGCACTGCGCGGATTGCTGACGAGCGGTCCGGTGATGGAGGAAATATGCACGATGCGGCCATGGCGCCGGCGCATCATGGGCGGCAGCACGGCGCGCGTGGTACGAAACGCGATGTTGAGATTGAGCTCGATGGCGCGTGCCCATTCGGCATCGCTGATGCGATGCAGATGCGAGGATTTCTGTCTGACGCCGGTCTGCACCATGCCGGCATTGTTGACCAGGATATCGACGCCGCCCAGCGCGCGGACTGCTTCCGCCACCAGCCGGTCGGCGGCTTTCGGTTTGGCGAGGTCGGCCATGAAGGCGACATGGCCGCCACCCTTAGGCAGTTCCTCGAGCCGGTCGAAAATGCGCTTCGTCGTCGAAGTGATCGCAACGCGCGCGCCCTGGCGGGCCAGGATCAGTGCGGTAGCAAAGCCGATTCCTTCTTCGCTGCCGGCACCTGTCACCAATGCGCGGCGGCCTGCCACTCCTGCCATGCACATCTGCTCCCTGACCGTCCAATCGCCTGTCCGCGACACGCTCGCGGTTGAATCAGACCATGAGGAGAAGGTCCCGGCAATGGCCGGAAAATGTCACAGTTCGCGCGAGGAATCCGGATCGGCAGAGTAGGGGATCACATCCGGCAACGGACCTTGCTCGTTTTTGATGTGCTGAATCCAGCGCCGGAATTCGGGATAAGGGCCGAGATCGAAGCCGGCTTCCTCCGCCCGGTGGCCGTAAGCGAAGACAGCGATATCGGCGATGGAATATTCATCCACCAGATAGGGGCGGCCCGTCAGTTCGCGATTCAGCGCCTGGAGAGCGCCTGTCGCCATGCGCTCGCGTGCCGGGGCTTCGGCCCTGCGGCGTTCGTATTTCCCGGTGAGCCGCCAGTAGCGCAATGAGCCGATGGTCGGCTCGACGTAACTCTGCTCAAAAAACAACCATTGGAGGATTTTGGCCCGCCGGAACGGTTCGCGCGAGAAGTAGGGGGTTCCTTCAGCTAAAAAGCACAGGATTGCGTTGGACTCGGCGATGAACTTTCCCGGTTCCGGTTCCAGCACCGGGACCGCCCCGGCGGGGTTTTTGGTGAGAAATTCCGGGCTATGCGAGTCGCCGCGAAAGATCGCAACTGGCACGGATTCCCAAGCGAGACCAAGGTGTTGCAGCAGTGTCCGGACCTTCCAGGCGTTCTGCGAGGCCGCATAATCATAGAGTTTCATCAGACGTCTCCTGCCGAAGCCAGGCGATTAGACTAGGCAGAAGTAGGGGCTAAGGCGCTCCGATTCTTGCGCCTTCGACGCGCGGATTCCGCGCAGGTCGGCGCCGGCCACTAGCAAAAATTCGTTAACTTCCCGTCAACATCGGCCAGCGATAGTGCAACCGAAGTTGCAGTACCACGGCTACCAATTTCGGTCATTCTACGAAGGATCGCCGGGTGGTGGCCGCCCGGCTGTTGTTGATTTTCAAGTAATCCAACCTAACAGGAGATTATTATGACTGTTGTTACTAAGACGGCTCTGCCACTCGATAATGCAACCCTCGCTCAACCAATGCGCGCTCGCCGGCCGGTCGATTTCGCCCTGCTGGATAGCGCCTCGTCCGCCTTCTCGGCGGCTGCCACAGCACTGCATACCAGCAGCGATCCGGCGGAGCTGAACCTCAACGAGCTCGACGGCGTTCTCGATCACGCCTCCAAGATTTTCTGGCAGTACATGCGGCCGGAAGGCAAGCCCAGCTTCACGCTCGGCCTGCTGCGCGACATGAAGGCTTCGATCGACCACGTCACGCGGCTGTTCGCCGATAGCTCCGCCGTCGAGCCGCCGGTGCGCTACACGGTCATGGCCTCGCGCATGCCCGGCATCTTCAATCTGGGCGGCGATCTGCGTCACTTCGCCGAACTGATCCGCAACAAGGACCGGGCGACGATCCGTCAATATGCCCATGCCTGCATCGATGTGCAGCATCCGCGCGCGGTGAACATGAATCTGCCGATCATCTCGATCTCGCTGGTCCAGGGCGACGCGCTGGGCGGCGGCTTCGAGGCGGCGCTGGCCGACAATGTCATCATCGCGGAGAAGAGCGCCAAGTTCGGCCTGCCGGAATGCCTGTTCAACCTGTTCCCTGGCATGGGCGCACTCAGCTTCCTGACCCGCAAGATCGGGGCGCCGTTGGCCGAGAAGATGGTCTTCAGCGGCCAGATATACACGGCCAGCGAACTGCATGAGATGGGCGTAGTCGAGGTGGTCTGCGAAGACGGCATGGGCGAGCAGGCGGTCTATGATTTCGTCGAGAAGGCCGATCGCTCCTTCGCCTCGCGCCGTTCGGTCTATGCTTCGCGCCAGATCATCAACCCCGTCAGCCGGGACGAGCTGATTCGCATCACCGACATGTGGGTCGAATCCGCTCTCACGCTGACATCGATGGATCTGCGCAAGATGGAGCGTCTGGCTTCGGCTCAGGATCGCCGCTGGGCCACCGTCAACCGGACTGCGGCGGAATAGCGATGAGCGATCCGACAGGATCGGCCGGCCTGATGATGCCATCGGCATCGTCGCCGGCCGATTATGCCTGGTTGAGGCACGATCTGTGGGGGCCGGCCGGGCGGTCGATTCCGGCTGGGCGGTCGATGTCGGATAAGCGGTTGGGGATCAGGACGGCTGGCGGTTCGCCGGCCGGTCGCGCAAATGCTGGCGGGCCGCGGCGCGATATCGCGCAAACTCGTCAGTCAGACCGCGGACTTTATCCTTGGCCGAGCGTTCGACCTCGTGCCGGGGTGCGTTGCAAAGGAACGAGCAGATCCGCTGTACCCGGCGTGCGCCTACATGGGCAGCACTGCTGCGCAGCGCGTGGGCGAGGTCGCGCACATCGCGCAGGCTTCCGTTCGCCGCCGCTATGCGCAACTGGGCCAGCGTCGCTTCCGATTCCTGCAGGAACGCCTCGATGATCTCCTCCAGGAAGGTGCCGCCGGGATCGATCGCCTCCAGATCCAACAGCGCCTGCACCGCGATGGTCGGCTCGCCATCGCTCTGGAAACGGGGGTGGCTGGCAATCTCGGCCACCACATCGTCGCTCGCCGCTTCGGCCGTTTCGGCCGCCGGCTTGTTCGTATACTCGTCGATCACTTCCAGCAGCCTGGCCGCCTCCACCGGTTTGGTGACATAAGCGTCCATCCCCGCCTCTTCACAGAGGTGCCGGGTTTCCGTCGTCGCATCAGCCGTCAGCGCCACGATGGGCAGATGCGGATCTCCGATATGGGCCATGCGATAGATCTTTGTGACGTCGAGGCCGCTGGTGCCCGGCATGTTGACGTCCATTAGCACAATGTCGAAGCGACCCGTATCGAGAGCGTCCAGCGCCTGGTCGCCATCCTCCACCATCTTGGCCTGATGGCCAGCACGCTCCAGGATCTTGGCGGTCACCTTGCGGTTCACCGGATTGTCTTCTGCCACCAGAATGTTCAGGCGCCGGCGTTCGCGCGTCATCGCCGTATGGCGCTGCTGATCGGCGATCGCATCGCGCCGCGCGGTATCGAAGCTGCGCAGCGCGTGGGCGGCACCGATGAGCGCCGTCGAATCGATGGGCAGGTCCAGGATGGTCAGATAGGAGCGTTCCAGCTCCGCCGTTTCGTCCGGCCGGCCGACAAATTCACGCAGCAGGACAGGCACGAATTCCGCATCGGCCTGCAGCGCCCGCAGGTCCTCGGCGAAGCGTACCGGCGACTGTGGCAGGGCGCGGGCATCAAGCAGCAGCGGGTGATAGCGCCCGCCGGCTTCGCGTCGCGCGGCCAGTGCCCGGCGCAGTTCGGCAAGGCCCGGCGCTTCCAGCAGTTCGGTGCCGCTGGCCGAGAGTGCCAGGCGGATGTTGCGGGCAAGGCTCGCATCGCGTGACATCAGGATAATGCTGAACGGTACCTCCGTCTCGGCGGCCGGTGCGGCGGGGCGGGTATCGAAGGGCAGCACGACCCAGAATGTCGAGCCCTGTCCCAGCTTGCTTTGCAGCCCGACTTCGCCGCCCATGACCTGGGCCAGCTCGCGCACGATGGCGAGGCCGAGGCCAGTGCCCCCGAAGCGCCGGTTGGTGGCGCCATCGGCCTGGGTGAAGCTGTCGAACACCGTTTTCTGGTGTTCGGGCGCAATCCCGACGCCGGTATCGGTGACGCTGAAGCGCAGCACGCTGCGCTTGGCATCCTGTCGTTCGAAGCCCACCCGCAGGGCGACATGGCCTTTTTCGGTGAACTTCACCGCATTGGCGATCAGATTGGTGAGGATCTGGCGTAGATGCTGGCGGCCGCCGCGCAGCGCATGGGGCGCCGACGCATCGACATGTACGACCAGGCGCAGGCCCTTGCGCTCGGCCTGGGGCCGCAGGATCGATACCAGATCGGCAAGTTCGCCATGCAGATCGAAATCGACGACGTCGATCGCCATCTTGCCGGCTTCGATCTTGGAGAAATCCAGGATCTGGTCGATAAGCGAGAGCAGCGCGCGGCCGGAGCTTGCAACCGTGCGGGTCATGTCGCGCTGCTCGGTATCGAGGCGCGTATCCTGCAGCAGGTCGCTCATGCCGATGATGGCGTTCAACGGCGTGCGCAGTTCGTGGCTCATCACCGCCAGGAAGCGGCTCTTGGCCTGGTTGGCCTGCTCGGCCTGGGCCTTGGCCTCGGTCAACTTGCGGATGAGGGTGGCGACATAGGCCGGCAGCACGATCAGGCCGGTGACGAGGCCGAAGGCCAGGTGCGGCTGGGCCTGCCAGTATTCGGTGAAGGTGATCGGCAGGAAGCCGATGACGCTGGTGAGCGCCGAAGAGGCGAGGTAGCGGATGCCGTAGCGGAAGCCGTTGCCGAAGGTGATCCAGAGAAAGATCGGATAGAGCGGCGTTCCCGATTCCCGGCCCCAATACATCAGGGCCGAGAGCGTGCCCATATCCGTGATCATCGCGATGGTGCGGCGCAGCGACGAAGCCGCCGGCCTTATCACGATGGCGGCGACATAGCCGGCGGAGATGAACAGGTATGTTGCCGCCCAGATGGCGCCGAACGCGAAGCGCTCTTCGGTGAAGTTGTGGATCCAGGCCAGGATCAGGAAGTAGAGCGCCAGAATTCCGACGATGACGATCCGGACGATCGCCTGTTCGTGTTCGCTGTCGCTGCGCCCCTTGAGACGGAGCCGCGCGCGGTCGAGACCTCGCTTCAGCGCTCCGGCATGCTGGTGCGCGGCGGCCAGCTCAGACATGCTCGGCGTGCTGGACACAGCGCTCGGCCGGCAGATCGACGCTGACCGAGGTGCCGCTGCCGATCGCGCTGCTGATGTTCAGGGCGCCCCCATGCAAGCGAGTCAGCTCGATGGCGAGCGAAAGCCCCAGGCCCGTGCCGGCATGGGAGATCAGGGCCGATTTGTTGATGCGACCGAACCGGGCCTTGGCGGTGGGGATGTCCTGCTCGGCGATGCCCACACCGGTATCGGAGACGACGAAGCGCAAGCCGCCATCCTCGTTGACGCTGGCCACGACCGAAACACTGCCGCTGGGCGGGGTGAACTTGATGCCGTTGGAGAGCAGGTTCAGCAGCACCTGCTTCACCTTGCGCTCATCAGCCCGCAGCATGGGCAGATTGTGGGCGGTGGAGACGAGCAGCCGGACCTGTCCCTCCTCGGCCCGGCCGCGGATCAGGCGGAAGACATCCTTCAGCATCTTCGGCACGGCGATGACGCTCTCATGCAGCTTCACCTCGCCCGCCTCGATGCTCGACATGTCGAGCAGGTCGTCGATGATCTGCAGCAGATGCTGGGCGCTTGCCAGGATGTCGCCGGCATATTCGTGATATCGGGGGTTCCCGATGGGTCCCAGCATCTCCATCTTCATCATCTCGGCGAAGCCGATGATGGCATTCAGCGGCGTGCGCAGCTCGTGGCTGGTATTGGCCAGGAACTCGGTCTTGCTGTGATTGGCCGATTCCGCCTCGTCCTTGGCACGAGCCAGAGAATACTCGGCCTGCTTGCGCGCGCTGATGTCGAGTGAAACACTGACCACATAGGTCACCTCGCCGGTGGTGCGGCGCAGCGGCGCCTTGGTGGTCAGGAAGACGCGCTGGCGCCCTTGGGCATCGACCAGCACCTCCTCGAAGCCGAATTGCAGGCGCCCCGTGGCGAAGACCTGGGCATCGAGATCGCGGTGACGATGGGCATAATCGTCCCCGAACAGCTCGCCGATCGGCCGCCCCTTGGCGTCTCTGGCATCGATGCGGAAGAAATCGCATTGGTAGTTGTTGACGAAGACGCAAGTACCCGCGGCATTGGTGGCGCAGATCATCGTCGGCACCGTGTCGATGACATGGCTCAGCGTCTCGCGGCTTTCCTGCAGCTCTTCAACCCGCAGCCGGTTGGTCAGCACCAGTTTTTCTTCCAGCGTGAGGGCGCGCTTGCGGATGATCTCCTGCTGCCTGCGCAGCGTCAGCAGATTGCGCACCCGGGTACGGAATTCGTGATGATCGACCGGGCTGATCAGAAAGTCGGTGGCACCGGATTCCAGCGCCTTGTAGCGGAAGTCGCGATCCTCATAGACGGTGACCACCACCACCGGTACGTCGAAGCAGAGCGGCAGCTTGCGGAACTGGCGCACGAATTCGGCGCCGTCCATCTTCGGCATCTTGTAATCGGTGATCACGAGATCCGGCGTGTTGTCGGCGGCCCAATCCAGTGCCGAGCGCGGATCCTCGAAGGCGCGCACGGCAATGTCCTCGGCCAGAGAGCTTGCCAGTTTTGCCAGGATGTTGCGGTTGGTGACGCGATCGTCGACGACGGCAATCAGCGGCATGGAGGCCTCGCGGTTTGGATAGCACAAGCGTCCAACGCGTCCACAACCGACGTCATGAGGAAGCTCACGTATAACCCTCGTCGCTCAAAAGATTGCGGAGCTCGGCGGACAAGTTGCCGCGATAGTCTCAGCCAATCTCTTTGATGGAGGATTAACGCACGGGCCCTCGATGCTGTAAAGCCGAGGCGAGCATCTAAATGGCTGCAATCAATTAATAATCCATTAACTATTCGTTGCTGCGCGGATAGATCCTTGAATCGCAACGGTTGTCCCGGCGGTCAGCTCTGCGCTCGGTGCCGGCCTTCGATGGCTGGTTCCTTTCCGGGTAGGCGACTAAGATCGCGGCCAAGCTCAAAGACCCCCAAATGCGCAAGGTTTTAGTTCATGGCGGATCCCCGGTTTCCCAAGCTTTTCTCCCCACTTACGCTGCGCGGCGTCACCATCAAGAACCGCATCTTTTCTACCGGCCACGATACCAACCTGGCGGCCGGCGGGCTGATCAACGACCGGCTGGTGGCCTATCACCGGGCGCGGGCAGCAGGGGGTGCCGGATTGCTGATCGTCCAGGTGTCGGGCGTGCATGAGACGGCGCGCTATACCTCGCATCTGCTGATGGCCACGACCGATGACAGCATCCCGGGCTATCGCAAGGTCGCCGAGGCCTGCCATGCCCATGACTGCCGCGTCTTCGGCCAGCTATTCCATCCCGGGCGCGAGATCATGGAATCCCAGGACGGCAGCCTGCCGGTGGCCTATGCGCCCTCCACGTCGCCGAACGAACGGTTTCATGTGATGCCGGCGCCGCTGACCCGCCGGCTGATCGACGAAATCGTCGAGGGCTATGGCGCAGCCGCCAAACGCATGGCCGCCGCCGGCATGGACGGGGTGGAAGTCATCGCCAGCCACGGTTATCTGCCCGCGCAGTTCCTCAATCCCCGCATCAACCGGCGCGACGACGAGTACGGCGGCGATTTCGCGAACCGGATGCGCTTTCTGCGCCGGGTCATCGCGGCGTCCCGCGCCGCGGTCGGTCCCGACAAGGTTGTGGGAATGCGTATTTCCGGCGCCGAGCTGGACCATGACGGGCTTACCGAGGAAGAGGTGCTGGAAACCTGCCGGGCGCTCAGCGCCGATGGCGCGCTCGACTATTACAATGTCATCGCCGGCAGTTCCGCTTCCATCGCCGGCGCGATCCATATCGTGCCGCCCATGGCGATCGAGACGGGCTATGTGGCGCCGTTTGCCGCCGCGGTGCGCGCCGTCGTCGACAAGCCGGTTTTCGTCGCGGGCCGCATCAACCAGCCCCAGATCGCCGAACAGGTACTGATCTCCAACCAGGCCGACATGTGCGGCATGACGCGGGCGATGATCTGCGATCCCGAGATGCCGGCAAAAACGGCCAAGGGAAAGCTCGACGATATCCGCGCCTGCATCGGCTGCAACCAAGCCTGTATCGGCCATTTCCATCTGGGTTACGCGATCTCCTGCATCCAGCATCCGGAGACAGGCCGCGAGCTCGACTACGGCAAGCTCAAACCGGCGGCGAAGCCCAGGAAGGTGCTGATCGCCGGCGGCGGGCCGGCCGGCATGAAGGCAGCGGCGGTGGCAGCGGCGCGTGGGCATAAGGTGACGCTGTATGAAGCGAGCGGACGGCTGGGCGGCCAGGCGCTGCTGGCTCAGCAATTGCCGGGCCGCGCCGAGTTCGGCGGCATCGTCACCAACCTCACCCGCGAGATGGAACTTGCCGGCGTCAGCGTAATGAAAAGTACGCGCCTCGATGCCGAGCTTGTTCGGCGCGAGGCGCCGGATGCGGTGATCCTGGCGACCGGGGCCGCGCCGCGCCGGCCGACCTTCGACGGGGCGGAAAGCGCCCATGCGGTGGATGCCTGGCAGGTGCTGCGCGGCGAGGTGAACGTCGGATCGTCGGTGCTGATCGCCGATTGGCGCTGCGACTGGATCGGATTGGGCATCGCCGAAAAACTGGCGCGGGCCGGTTGCCGTGTGCGCCTTGCGGTCAATGGCTACGTTCCCGGCCAGCGCATCCAGCAATATGTCCGCGATCAGTGGAACGGCACGCTGCACAAGCTGGGGGTGGAGATTATCCCTTACGCGCGGCTTTACGGTGCCGATGGCGAGACGGTCTATCTGCAGCATATGAGCAGCGGCGAGCCGATCGTCTGCGAGGGCGTCGATACGCTGGTGCTGGCGCTGGGCCATGAGCAGGAGACCAGGACGGCAACCGATCTCGACGATTGGCCGGGTGAGCTTCACCGGATCGGCGATTGTGTCGCTCCACGCACGGCCGAAGAGGCCGTGCTGGAAGGGCTCAAGGTCGGCGCAGCGCTTTAACGAAGGAATGGATGACCGGGTTCATGCTCGGCCGCGAGCCGAGCATCCATTCTTCTGTCGCGTGAGGGTGCTTGCTACGTCCCCAGAACGCGGTGGGGGCGATAGGGCTCTTCCAGCGCCGAGACGTCGCCAATCTCGAACACCAGATCGAGAGCCTCGACCGCGTCCTTCAGATGCGGGGGCTTGGTGGCGCCGATGATGGGCGCGGTGACGCCCGGCCGGCTCGCGACCCAGGCGAGGGCCACTTGGGCGGGCTTGACGCTGAGCTGGGCCGCCACCTGCTTCACCCGCTCGACCACGGCGAAGTCCTCGGGCTCGAAATACATGCCTTGGGCGAAATCGTCGATCTTGGCTCGCACGGTCTCACCCTGCTTGCCCTGGGCGACGCGATTGCCGGCGAGGAAGCCCCGGGCCAGCGGGCTCCACGGAATGATGCCTACGCCCTCGGCCCGGCAGAGCGGGATCATCTCGCGCTCTTCCTCGCGATAGACCAGGTTGTAGTGGTTCTGCATGGAGACGAAGCGCGTCCAGCCGTGCTTGTCCGACAGGTGCAGGGCCTTGCTGAAGTGCCAGGCCGGCATGCTGGACGCGCCGATGTAGCGCACCTTGCCGGCGCGCACGAGATCGTTGAGGGCTTCCAGCGTCTCCTCGATCGGCGTCTCATGGTCCCAGCGATGAATCTGGTAAAGATCGACGTAGTCGGTCCCCAGGCGCTGCAGTGAATTATCGATCGAATCCATGATGTGCTTGCGCGACAGACCTTTTTCGTTGGGGCCATCGCCCATCTTGCCGTGCACTTTGGTGGCGATGACCACATCGCTGCGCCGCACGGCGAAATCGCGCAGCGCGCGGCCCAGCACGATCTCGCTGGCGCCCAGCGAATAGACATCGGCGGTATCGAAGAAGTTGAAGCCGAGCTCGAGCGCCTCGCGGATATAGGGTAGCGCCGCCTCTTCATCCAATACCCAGGCGCGCCACGTCGAGGAGCCATAGCTCATGCAGCCAAGGCAGAGGCGGGAGACCTTGAGGCCTGTGTTGCCGAGGCGGACGTAGTCCATGACGGATCTCCGATGGTGGCGGTTCAACGGCCGACGATCATAAGGCCTCGCCGGGTGCTCCAGGAATGAAATGCATGCATGCCGTCGCTGCGGAATCTGTTGGAGCGGCCGAACGGCTTCTCTAGGCTTATTCAGCCCCCGAAACCGAGGAGCCTACGCAATGAATATGGACCGCCTGGTGACCTGGCATAACGGCCAGAAGACCCAGCCGACCTTTTCGGCAGCCGAGATGACGCGCCGGCAGGACAATCTGCGCCGCTACCTGGCGGAGGCGAAGCTGGATGCCGCGCTGCTGACCTCCTATCACAACATCAATTATTTTTCGGATTTCCTGTATTGCTATTTCGGCCGGCGCTTCGGATTCGTGGTGACGCCGAAGAAGGCGATATCCATCAGCGCCGGCATCGATGGCGGCCAGCCTTACCGGCGCACCTTCGGCGACAACATCACCTATACCGACTGGCGGCGGGACAACTTTTTCTTCGCCTTGCAGACCGAATTGAAGGGCTGCCGGCGCATCGGCATCGAGTTCGACCACGTCAATCTCGATTACCACCGCCTGCTGAAGGAGGCGCTGCCCGGCGTCGAGATGGTTGATATCGGCGCCCCCAGCATGTGGATGCGCACGATCAAATCGGCTGAGGAGATCGCCCTCATCCGCCACGGGGCACGTATCGCCGATCTGGGCGGGGCGGCCTGTGTCGGCGCTATCAAGGCGGGTGCAGGCGAGCATGAAGTGGCGCTGGCCTCTACCGGCGCCATGGTGCGCGAGATCGCCCGCACCTATCCCCACGCCGAGCTCCTGGACACCTGGACCTGGTTCCAGTCAGGGATCAATACCGACGGCGCCCACAACCCCGTCACCTCGCGCAAGATGCTTCCCGGCGATATCCTGAGCCTCAACTGCTTTCCGATGATCGCGGGCTATTACACCGCGCTCGAGCGTACGCTGTTCTGCGAACATGCCAGCGACGCCCATCTGAAACTCTGGGAATTCAATTGCGAGGTCCATCGGCGCGGCATCGCGCTGATCAAGCCGGGCGCGCGCTGCTGCGACATCGCTGGCGAGCTCAACGAGATGTATCGCAGCAAGGATCTGCTGAAGTACCGCTCCTTCGGCTACGGCCATTCCTTCGGCGTGCTCTGTCACTACTACGGCCGCGAGGCGGGCGTGGAACTGCGCGAGGATATCGAGACGGTGCTGCAACCCGGCATGGTGGTGTCGATGGAGCCGATGATCATGCTGCCGGAGGGCGTGCCCGGCGCCGGCGGCTATCGCGAGCACGATATCCTGGTGCTGAGCGAGAGCG
>DASXQK010000358.1:0-3557 GCA_036493015.1 Dongiaceae bacterium
GACCTTGGCGAGCGTCGAGGTCAGGAACGCCGCCGATGGCTTCTTCAGCTTGAAGCGCAAGCTGTGTTCGCCGGTCTTGTCGATGCTGGCGATGTTGGAGACGAAGGGCGTGTACATCGGCGCCTTGTCGCCCTGGGGCGCAGTGAAGGAAAAGATCACATCGTCCAGGGTGACGGGCGAACCGTCATGCCACTTCAGGTCGGAACGGACCGTCACATCGATGGTGGTGGGATCGATCCATTTGTAGCTTTCGGCCGCCCAGGGCTTCGGCAGGGCATCGGGTCCCACGCGCAGCAGGCGGTCCCAGACCAGTTCGGTGATCCAGCTATCGACCGGGCCGCTGATATAGAGCGGATTGATCGCCGTCACATTGTCGGCGGCGTTCAGGATGATGTCCTTCTGGCTGCCCAGCGGCTTCATGCCGATGAAGGTCCAGAAGTTCTTGATGCCGATGCCCGACATGTCGGTAACGGAGCTCTCATCCCAGACCGATTTGTTGAAGGCATAGATCAGCCGCTGATGGACCAGGTTGATGATGGGCTGGTCGTTGGCGACGATTTCCTGGGCCTGGAACACCAGCGCCTTGCGCTTGTCGGGATCGGTCTCGGCGCGCTGTGCGGTCGCGACCTGGTCATAAGCCGGGTTGTTGTAGCCGACGAAGTTATAGCCATCGGCCGCGGTGCTGGAATCGAACAGGTTGAAAATCAGCTCGTCCGGATCGGCGCGTTCCGGGCGGCCCGCCATCTGCCAGCCGGTCATGTCCCATTTGTCGCGCTGCGACCAGACCAGATCCGACATCTGCTCCCAGGGCATGACCTGGATCTTGATGTCGAGACCCAGCTTGCGCCATTCCTGCGCCATCAGCTGGATCGACTGATATTCCTGCGGATTGGCCGCCTGCGGGCGGCTGAAGATGACGAGCTGGCGAATGGCATCGCCGGCGGCAAATGCAGCGGGGGCGAACAAGCCCATCAGCAGCCCTGCGAGCAGAATTCCGATCCTGAAAGTCTTCATGTGTTTCCCCACGGGTTTGTCCCTGCGCCTGGCCGCCGCGGGCCCGATCGGATCGCGATTTGTCGATCCGGCGGCGATTTTACTTGTTTTCTCTAATAAAACAGTGTTTGTTTTTAAAGTGAAACATCAAACGCTGCCCTGCGCAAGGGCGTTGACCGTGCCGGGCATGGATGACGAGAAGGGGAGGGGGAAGAGCATGAGCAAAAGACCGAAAGGCACGGGTGCTGCGGCACCACGCGACCGCTATGTCATCGAGGCGGTCGATCGCGCGCTGGTGCTGCTGGAATTGCTGGCCGATGAATCGGATCTCGGCGTCACCGAGATCGGCCAACGCATGGGGGTCAGCAAGGCGCTGGCCTTTCGCCTGCTCTATACGCTGGAACGCCGCGGCTATGTCATCCGCGATCCGGAGCGGCGCACCAGTGCGCTTGGCTATCGCGTGCTGCATCTGGGCGAGATGGTGGAACACAACAGCGTCATCGTGCGCGCCACCAAGAGTTTGATGGACGAGCTGGCGCGGCTTTGCCGCGAGGATGTGAACCTGTTCGTGCGCACCGGCCTTTCCACGCTCTGCGTTGCGACCCGGCCTTCGCCCCATGCCGTGCGCATGTTCGCCGAGATCGGCCGCAGCAACCTGCTGCATGCCGGCGGCTCTTCCACCGTGCTGCTTGCCTTCGCGCCGGCGGAGGTCCAGGAAACGCTGCTGCATGGCGAATTGAAGATGTACACGCCACTGACGCTGACCGATCCGGTTCGCCTGCGTCAGCGGCTGGAACAGGTACGCCGCGACGGCTATCACATCGCCCGCGGCGATGTGGATGAGGCCGGCTTCTCCATTGCCGCTCCCGTCCATGGCCATGCCGGTGAGGTGGTGGCCGCACTCAGCATCGCCGGCGCCCTCAGCCGGCTGAGCAAACAGGCGAGCGAACATCACCTGACACTGGTCAGGGATTTTGCCGGCCGCATGTCGCGTCAGCTCGGCGGTTTGCCCTTGGCAGGACGCGCCCGCAAGTAAACCCGCATGGCTGACGTCAGCGAAACGACGCCGTGGCTTGTGAGGGCCGCGGCGTTCTGGTATTCGTATCTATAGAAACAATGTTTCTACTATTAAAACAACAGTAAAACACCGAGGAGCGGGCGGATGATCACGGCCGATGAACGGAAGCTGCTGGATAGCGTCACCATCGATGAGCCCTGGAAGCTGGTCGAGACCTTCTCGACCTGGGTGCGCGAGCATCCCGATGACGTCAATCGCGCGATGGATCACCTGGTCGGCCGCCTGAAATCTTTCGGCATCCCGGTCACGGTCCATGAACCGGCGCTCTATCTCAGCCTGCCGGGCAAGGCGCGGGTGGAAGCCGGCGGCAAGAGCTATCGCGCCAAGCCGCCCTCCTTCAGCAAGCCGGCACCTCAAGGCTTGTCGGGCGAGCTGGTCTATATCCCGGCGAAGCGGTCCGCCGATATCGACAACGTATTCGACATGAAGCTCGACAAAAAGGTCGACCACAGTTCGCAGGTGCGCGGCAAGATCGTCATCTCCGAAGGGTTCGCCAGCCCCGGCATCGTCTCGCAGTTCCAGGGCATCGGTGCCATCGGCGTGATCGCCGTCAATCACGGCGCCGATATCCATTGGGGAACCTGCGCCAGCATCTGGGGCGCTCCAGAACTCGGCGATCTCGACCGCAAGGCGAAGATCCCGGCGGTGGCGGTGAACAACGCCGACGGCAAGGCGCTGATCGAACTGGCCAAGCAGGGCGGCAAGGCGACGATCGTCGCCGAACTGGAAGAAGGCTGGTTCCCGGGCAACAAGCTGCCGGTGGTCGAGATCACGGGCAGCGAGGAACCGGAGAAATTCGTGCTGCTCCACGGCCATCTCGACAGCTGGGATGTCGGCGTCGGCGACAATGCGGTGGGCGATGCCGCCTTGCTCGAGATCGCCCGCGTGCTCTGGCTGCACCGCAGCCAGCTGAAGCGCAGCGTACGGATCGCCTGGTGGCCCGGGCATTCCACCGGGCGCTATGCCGGCTCGACCTGGTTTGCCGATGAATTCGCCATCGATCTCGAGGAAAACTGCGTCGCCCAGGTGGATTGCGACAGCCCCGGCTGCCGCTGGGCCAGCGAGTTCATTCATCTCGACTGCATGCCGGAGACGACGGCCTTCATCGCCGAGGCCATCCGCGATGCGGCGGGCAAGAGCGTGCAGACCGATCGCGCCAGCCGTGCCGGCGACTACTCCTTCAACAATATCGGCATCTCCAGCTACTACATGCTGTCATCCACCATGACGCCGGAAAAGCAAAAGGCGATGGGCTATTACGATGTCGGCGGCTGCGGGGGAAACATCGCCTGGCATACCGAGAACGACACGCTGGAGATCGCCGACCGCGACAACCTGTTGCGCGACATCAAGGTCTATCTGCTCTCGGTCTACCGCAACGCCAATGCCAGGGTGCTGCCCTTCGACTGGCGCCTGGCGGCGCGCGAATTCGTCGCCACCATCGACGGCTACCAGGGCAAGGCCGGCAGCCGCTTCGATCTTTCGC
>DASXQK010000359.1:0-16104 GCA_036493015.1 Dongiaceae bacterium
AAGCCCGAGATGGTGCGCGGCGACTGGATCCAGCCGGGTGCCACCGTCATCGATGTCGGCATCAACCGGATCGAGCGCGACGGCAAGCCGAAGCTGGTGGGCGATGTGGCCTATGACGAGGCGGCCAAGGTCGCCGGCGGCATTACGCCGGTGCCGGGCGGCGTCGGGCCGATGACCATTGCGTGCTTGCTGCAGAACACCCTGACCGCCGCGCTGCGCCAGCGGGGGATCAAGGCGATCTAAGGTTGGGTCTCGACTAGGGGCCGAGCACCAAAAGGAAGGGGCTTGTGAACAGCGCCGCCGCGCCGGTCCAAGCCCCTATAGATCCAAGCCCCTATCGTTCGACACCCAAGAGCAGGACGAACACTGACGCCACCCAAACTCGGCATCAGTGTTAACCTATTATTAAGATAATTTCCAAAGCGCGCCACAAAAATGCCCGAAAATTCGATCACGGCTACGTGAGAGTGGTTAAATTCTCACACTCAGGTGTTGGCATCACCGCCGCCCGCGCCCCGCTCCCGCGAAGTTTCGCTCGCTGGAACCTGAATCCGCGCCGCGACCGCATCCAGCCGGCGCCATAGCGCCGGGGCGCCGGCAATTCCCTTATTCAGGGATTCGTCGAGCCGCGCGGCCAGGGTTTCCGCCGTCAGGGCAGGCGCCAGTTCCGGCGGCATGGCGGTTGCTCTCTCGATCACCACATCGCCTTGCGGTTCGGCGAGCAGGGCGGAACGAACTTCCGTGCCCGGCGGCAAGAATAAATTTGGGCCGCCGCTGAAGGTCAGCAGCACATTGCCGGCCGCGATTTGCCAGGCGAGCGACAGCGGATGGTTTTTCGCGGCGTCCGCGGCGCCTGGAATTAGGAATAGCGGCGTGGTGCAGCCTTGCAGGCGAAGCCGTCCCACCGTCGTGGCGAGGTCGAGCACGGCGCCGGCGCTGGCGATGGCCGAGCCGCCGGCCTCGATCACCAACTCGCTCTCGCCCCGGCTCTGAAGTCTCGCCAGAGGCAGCCCCGCCTCCAATCGCGGTAACTCCGCATCAAAAGCCGCCAGACCCGGCAGCGCGCGTGCCTCCAGCCAGGCAACTGCACGGGCGGCATCGCGATCGACGCCATATCCAGCGCCCAGCGCCTCCATGGCGCGCTGGATCAGCCGATAGATCTCGAATTGGGAGACCCGCATCAGCCGGCAAAACAGGGAAAGGCCCAGTCATCGGCGCCGGGCCGGCCAAGCTCGTCGATGGAGGGTGCACCCTGGAACAAGGTGATGCGGGTCCAACGGTCGGATTTCGGATCGAACTTCGCCGCACCGAAGATGGAAAGCTTGCAGCGCAGCAGATCGACCGGCAGGCAATCGGCGCCCAGCAGATTGTCGTGGATCTCCGCGTAAGGCAGGCCGGCCAGGCTCTGGATCCGGCGCAGGATACCGCGCCATTGCGGATGGGCCAGCAGGAATTCGCCCACGCTCTCGCGCTGTTCTGCCTGCGGCAGTTCTGCAATCGCGCGATGCAGGCCTGCCGCCATCCGCCCGATGCCGATGGGAAGCTCCAGCTCCGCACCCGGCTCGTTGAAGCGTTCGCCCAGCCGCGGTTCATCCTTTTCCGCCGAGCGGTACCAGAAGAAATGCTGCGCCGAATGCGGGCCGTAATCGATGGCGAGCGCCCAGCCATAGCGCTGCTCGATCAACGCGCACAGGGCAGCCAGACTCATCGACGGATCGATCGCTTCACGCTCGGTTGAGCCGGTGGTCGCCTCGAGTTCATCCACCAGCTCGGGATAGAGTTCGATAAGCAGGCTGTTGATGAGCTCGGAAGCTTCGAGACTGGCACCCTTCTCCAGCTCGCGCGCAAGCGCATCCCAAGGCTGGGCGCGGGTCAGCAGCATGCCCCCCGGCGCGGCTAGTTCGCGCAGCGATTCCAGCTCCTCGGCGAGGCGATCGATGCGCGCCGCCTGCTCGTCATCCTCGGTCACCCATTCGCCGACATGGCCGATGGCGCGATCCAGCAGGGTAAGAAAGCGATCCTGCTTTTGCGGTACGGCGGCAGCGATTGCACGAACGCGGGCCAAGGCCGTCTCGCGCGCCAGGATCCAGTTGCTGAACAGGGCCGGATGGCCGACGAGAAACGGCGCCATGCCCAGACCGGTGGCATTGCCGATACCGAGCGCCCGGCGCGTCGCCGGCGACAGCGGCACGGCCGCCGGATTCATTCGCCGGGCGATATGCTCGATCAGATCGAAGCTGAACTGGCGGATCATATAGACCATCAGCATCTCGGCCTCGTAGGGCAGCGAGAAGATGCCCTCGCGCCAGAGCCGGCCGAGATCGGCAAGGCCGAACTTGCCGTTGCCGTAGACCGCGGTGGTGCGCATCAGATAGCCGACCCGCACCACGTCGGCCAGCGGCGGCTGGCGGCCAGCCGCAAGCGCCTGTGCCACCGCATCGAACAGGCGCAGGCTTTTATTGGCGCGGCTCAGCACCAGCTCGTCGGCACTGAAGCGCGCGGCTTCCTGTCGCGGCGCGCTGGCGGCAAGCCGCGCGAGAGCTTCCTCGCTCAGCGGGCCTGCGGTCAGCGCGAAGGCCGCATCCCATTTCTCGGCGATGACGCGGTCGGTACGATCTTCCGGCGCCAGGTAATTGGAGAAGCCGGCGAAGCTGATCAGGCCCTTCGGTGTCTCGATCTCATAGACCAGATGGCCGAAGCCCCGCGCATTCAGCTCGAACTGGGTGCGCGTGAAGCGCCAGTTTTCGCGGGCGAGACGGCGCAGCAGCGAACGCGAAAAGCTGAGGCGGGTCGAATGAAACGAACCCAGCCGTTTTGCGCGCATGACCGTATCGGCGGGGCGCAGCAAAGCCTGCACCGCCGGCGGTTCAACAGCTTTCATCGTTGGAGTCTGATCGCCCGATTCCCTCACGCCGTTGTTTTAGCCCAGAGCGGCAGCCGACGGGGGCTGAAATCTGCCCCGCAGATCGACGAAATCAGGCCGCCGGGCGCGGGGTTTCGGGCCGGACTGCCGTTCCTTCCAGCAGCGGATAGTGGCAGGCGACCTGGCGGCCCTTGCCAGCCAGCTCCAGCAGCGGGCGCTCGGCCTTGCAACGCTGGGTCGCATAGCGGCAGCGCGGATGGAAGCGGCAGCCCTCCGGCGGATTCATCGGGCTTGGAACGTCGCCGGTCAGAACGATGCGATCCTTGCGGCCGCCGCGATCGACCTCAGGCACCGGCACGGCCGAGACCAGCGCCTCGGTATAGGGGTGGGCGGGATTGCGGAAAATCTCTTCCGTCGGCCCCGTCTCGACGATGGCGCCGAGATACATGACGGCAACCCGGCTGGAGACCTGGCGCACCACGCTGAGATCGTGGGCGATAAAGATGTAAGTCAGGCCCAGCCTCTCCTGCAGATCGGCGAACAGGTTGACGATCTGGGCCTGGATGGAGACGTCGAGAGCGGAGACCGGTTCATCGGCGATGATGAGGCTGGGTTCAAGGGCGAGCGCGCGCGCTACGCCGATGCGCTGGCGCTGTCCGCCGGAGAATTCGTGGGGAAAGCGGTTGAGGTGATCCTGCTGGAGGCCCACCAGCTCCATCAGCTCTTTCAGCCGCGAATCGATCTCGGCACGGTTGCGCTTGCCATGGACGCGCAGCGGCTCGGCGATCAGATCGCCCACGCGCCGGCGCGGATTGAGCGATGCATAGGGGTCCTGGAACACCATTTGCATCTCGCCGCGGATCGGGCGCAGTTCCTTCGTGCCGAGGTGGGAGATGTCCCGCCCGTTGAGCAGAATCTGGCCCGCGGTGATGTCATAGAGGCGCATCAGGCAGCGCCCCAAGGTGGACTTTCCGCAACCGGATTCGCCCACCAGACCCATCGTCTCGCCCGGATAGACTTCCAGCGACACGCCATCCACGGCATAGACCGTGCGGCGCTGGCCCTTGAACAGGCTGCTGCCGACGATGAAGTGCTTTTTGACGTCGACCGCCTGGATCAGGGGCGTCTTGGTGGCGCTTGATTTCACCGGCGGCGCACCGGTTGGCGGTGCCCCAGTCGGCGGTGCCCCGATCATGATGCTTCCTTCAACTTGCGGCCGCGGGCGGCCCGCAGGCTGGCGCGCTCTTCCAGCGGAATGAAGCAGGCGGCTTCATGGCCGCCCACGCCTTCAAGCTCGGGCCGCTGGCCGCAGGGCGCAAAGCGGAAACGGCAGCGGGGCGCAAAGGCGCAGCCGGGCGGCAGGCCAAGCAGCGAGGGCGGGCTGCCGGGAATCGACGGCAGGCGGCGCAGCCGCGTGCCTTCCAGCGGCGGAATGGAATCGTGCAGGCCCCAGGTATAGGGATGCCAGGGTTCGGTAAAGAGCTGGCGGGTCGTGCCGCGCTCGACGATGCGGCCGGCATACATGACCATGACGCGGTCGGCTACTTCCGCCACCACGCCCATATCGTGGGTGATGAGGATGATGGAGGAGCCGAACTCGCGGCGCAGCCGCTGGATCAGCTCCAGGATCTGCGCCTGCACCGTCACGTCCAGCGCCGTGGTCGGCTCGTCGGCGATCAGCAGCGAGGGGTTGCAGGAAAGCGCCATGGCAATGAAGGCGCGCTGGCGCATGCCGCCCGAAAGCTGGTGGGGATAGCGCTCGATGGTGACGGCGGGATTGGGAATGCCCACCGCCGCCAGCAGCTCTATGGCCCGCTTATGGGCGGCGCCCCTGGACATCTTGTTGTGGGCGCGCAGCTGTTCGCGGATCTGCCAGCCGATGGTGTAGACGGGCGTCAACGCTGTCATCGGATCCTGGAAGATCATGGCGATCTCGCGCCCGCGGATCGAGCGCAGCGCGCGGTTGGAGAGGCCGGCAAGCTGCCGTCCCTTATAGACGATGGACCCTTCGATGACGGCATTGGGGTCGTTGATCAGTCCCATGACGCTCATCAGCGAGACGGTTTTGCCCGATCCGGATTCGCCGACCACGCCCAGGATCTCCCGCTCGCCGACGCGAAACGAGACGTTGTCGACAGCGCGCACCAACCCGCGCTCGGTGCGGAACGAGACCGAGAGGCCCTTGACCTCGAGCAGGATGTTGCCGGCGGCCTCAGGCAAGGCGCACCCGAGGATCGAGGGCGGCGTAAATGATATCGACCACCGCATTGGCGGCGACGACGAAGAACGAGGCATAGACAACGGTCGCCATGATCACCGGCAGATCCAGGCTCTTCAGCGCGTCATAGGTAAGCTTGCCCACGCCCTGCAGGCCGAACACGACCTCTGTCAGCAGCGCTCCACCGCCCACCAAGGCGCCAAAATCGAGGCCGAACAATGTTACGAAGGCGATCAGCGAGGTACGCAGCGCGTGGCGGAACAGGATGCGGGTTTCGCTCAAGCCCTTGGAACGCGCGGTGCGGATGAAATCTTCCTGGTTCGCTTCCACGATGCCGGCGCGCAACACGCGGCCATAGATGCCGATATAGAGGATGGCAAGCGTGACCCAGGGAATGATCATGGTCTTGAACCACTCCCAGGGATCGTCCAGCAAGGGCTTATAGCCCAGTGCGGGAACCCAGGAGAACATCCAGGTATCGTGAAGGCGGGCCTGCGTCACCAGGTTCACCACCTCGCCCAGCCAGTAGACCGGCATGGATATGCCGATCAACCCCAGGATCATCAATATTCGATCCAGCGGGCTGTTCTTCGTTGCCGCGGCGACGACGCCGATCAGGATGCTGGTGACGATCCAGACGATCGCAGCGCCCAAGACGAGCGAGAGCGTGATCGGCGTTGCCTCCATCACCTCCGGGATCACCTCCTGGCCGCGATTGACGAAAGAGGCGAGATCACGGGTGACGAACAGCTTCTTCATCATCAACAGGTACTGAATGGGCAACGGCCGATCGAGGCCAAAGTCGTGGCGCACGGCCGCCAGCGTCTCGGGTGCCGCATTGCGCCCAGCGATACGAGAGGCAGGATCGGAGCCGGGCGTAGCGAAGAAGATCAGGAAGACGACGATGCTAATGCCCAGCATCACGAACACCATCTGGACCAGGCGGCGGATCAGCACGCTAATCATGGTTCAGTGGATCCGAAGCTTGGCGCGCGGATCGAGCGCGTCGCGCACACCGTCGCCCAGCACATTGAGACAGAGCACGCAGAGCACGATGGCGAGGCCCGGCGCTACAGCGACCCAGGGCCGGACATAGAGCACATCCTGGCCGTCCTGGATGATGGTGCCCCAGCTGGCCTCGGGCGCCTGCACGCCGATGGAGAGAAACGACAGCGCGGATTCCGTCAGCATGTTCAGCGCCAGCATCAGCGGGACGAAGACGATCAGCGTCGTCATCACATTGGGCAGGATGTCGCGGAACAGGATGCGGCTGCTGGGCACGCCCAGCCCCCTTGCCGCGAGCACGAACTCGCTTTCCTTGAGCGCCAGCACCTGGCCGCGTACCGGCCGCGCCACATAGGGCACATAGACGACGCCGATGATGACGATGGGCAGCCACAGGCTGCCGGATTCGATGGTGATGGGTCCGACCTGGACACCGTGGATCAGCACGATGGAAAGCGAGATCGCCAAAAGGAAAATGGGAAAGGCCCAGATCACGTCGAGGATACGCGAAAGCACGGTATCGATGATCCCGCCGAAGAACCCGGCCGCCAGGCCCATCAATGCCGCCAGCGACAGGCAGATGACGGTGGATATGCCGGCAATGAACAGCGAGCTGCGCCCGCCATAGAACAGGCGGGCCATGACATCGCGGCCCTGGCTGTCGGCACCGAGAAAGAAATTGGTGATGTCCCAGGTGGGGCCGATGGGGGTGGAGCCGAGTCCAAGACCCTCCTCGGAGGCCTGTAGCAGCGCCGCCTGCTGTCCGCCGACAGTGATCTCGCCATCGATATTCGAGGTGAAGGGATCGGTATGGGCGATGTAGTCGGCATAGAGCGGCGCGAGCACGCAGGCAATCACGATCAAAATAAAGACTGCCAAGGCGGTCATCGCCGCCTTGTCGGCCCAGAGTTTCCGCGCCGCCCGGGCCCAGGGGCCCAAGGCGGGTCGTTCGAGCGTTACAGCGATGAGGGCAGGATCGGCAGCCGCCGGCGATTGCGCGGTCATAGGGACCTCGTCCTTCGCTTGCGCCGGCGGCTGCCTGTTTCCCTGCCTATTGCACCCAGGACTTCGTCACCACCCAGTAGTACTGGGCGTTGAACTGGAAATTCCCGGTGCGCTTGGAGATAAAGTCCACATGCTTGGGCGTGAACAGCACGGCGGCAGCAGCCGTATCCGTTACCGCCTTGTCGACATCCGCCCACTTCTTGTTGGCGGCCGCATCGTCCGTGATGCCTGTCGCCAGCGCGTCATTCATCTTGGCGTCGATGTCCTTGTTGCAGAGACCCGAGATGTTCGGCGAGTTATCGGACTCCGCGTGGAAGCCAGCACAGCTGAACAACACATGCAGGAAGTCGGAAGCCGCCGGATAATCCTGGTACCATTCCGACAGGCTGATCTGCACCTTGTTCTTCGTGTTCTGGATGTAGGTGAACTGAATGTTCGTGGACATGACCTTGACGTCCGCGACATAGCCCAGCTGCTTCAGCATGCTCTGCAGATAGACGCCGATAGCCTTGTTGGGCGCCAAGTCTTCGACCACGATCGTGACCTTCTGGCCCGCCGTGCCCGAATCCTTGACCAGCTGCTTGGCCTTCGCCATGTCCGGGGCCGACCATTTGGCGCCCGGATTCTTGGTGAAGGGGCAATACGCTTCATAGCCGGGGAAGCCCGGCGGCAGGATCTGGCAGGCAGGGGCCGCCAGCTTCGGTCCGCCGAACAGTTTCACCGTCGCCTTGCGGTCGATGGCATAGGAGACCGCCTGGCGCGCCTTTTCGTTGTTGAAGGGCGGAATGTTGGTATTCATCGGGAGGTAGTACATGGCCGTCAGGGTGTTGATGAACAGACGGTCCTTGTACTTGCTGCCCATCTCGCCGAGACGATCGGTCGGTGGCTGGTCGAACATCCAGTCGGCCTGGCCGTTTTCCACCGCCGTGACTTCCGCTTCTTCCGTCAAGCCGAAATCCATGTCGATCTCGTCCGGATAGCCATCGGGCTGGGCATCCGCGCTCCACTCCGTGAAGTTCGGATTGCGCACAAGCTTGAGCTGCTTGTTCGAGTCATAGGCAGCCGCCATGTAGGCGCCGGTGCCCGGGATGATCTCACTGCCCATATCCTTGGCAGGCGTACTGGCCGGCAGGATCGAGGCATGGGGCACGGCGAGTTTCTGGAAGAACTCCGCATCCGGCTGGGTCAGATGGAAGGTGATGGTGCCGGCTGCTTCGTCGCCGACAACACCGCCATCCAGGGTGCAGGTGGCCGCCGTCTTCAGGCAGGCATCGGCGCCGACGATACCGTTATAGAAGGTACCCGAGGTCGGGCCTGAGATCTTGAAGATGCGCTGGAACGAGGCGACGACGTCCTTCACCGTCACCTCCTGGCCGTTGGAGAACTTGATGCCCTTGCGAAGCTTGAAGACGTAAGTCTTGCCGTCATCCTGGGGCTTCGGCAGCGCCTCGGCCAGATCCGGCACGATGGTGAAGCCCTCGGAGCCGGCGGCGTGTTTGAAGGTCACTAGCGGATCGTAGAGGCTTTGATAGAGCTGCCAGTATTGCAGCGTGTAGTTGATCTGCGGATCGAAGCTGCCGCCGGCGGAAGCCGCCACCAGCCGCATCGTTCCGCCGCGGTGCTTTTCATTGCCTGCCTGTGAGGGCGAGGGCGATGCCGCATAGGCATTTGTCACGATCGAGCCCGCGATCACGGCGGCCCCGATCAGCCAAGTCATTCGACGCATGGTTGCTCCCCTTTTCGAGACATTGCGGATTTCGAGCCCTATCGCTTGCGGTCGTGAGCGTCGAGGAACTGTCCGACCACCTTGAGGTAGCGCTCGGTCTCCTCGACATGCGGCATATGGCTGGAGTGCTCGAAAATCTCCCAGCGCACATCCTTAATCTTGTCCTTGAACGGCTGCACCGTCGCCGGCGTTGCCTCGTCATACTTGCCGGAGATCAGCAGCACCGGCACCTCGATGCGCTTCAGGCGATCGATGATGCTCCAGCTCTTGAGCGTACCGATCACGTGGAATTCGCTGGGGCCATTCATCGTCATATAGACGGTGGGGTTGGTGCCCATGGCATCGAAGGTGCGCTGTACCTCGGGCGGCCAGGGATTCACCCGGCAGACATGCTTGTCGTAGAAGACGCGCACCGCCGCGTTGTATTCGTCCGTGCTGGTGGTTCCGGCCGCCTCATGACGCAGCAGCGTTGCCTGGACATCGGGCGGCAGATCGGCGCGCAGCCGATTGGCCTCCTGCACCCAGAGCTCCATCGAGGCCGGCGAATCCGAGATGACCAGCGCGCGCAGCCCCCTGGGCTGCGTCACCGCATGTTCGGCGCCCAGCATGCCGCCCCAGGACTGGCCCAGGACGTCATAGGCGGAATCGATGCCGAGATGGCGGGTCAGATTTTCCAGCTCGTCGAGGAACAGGCGCGGCGTCCAGAAATCGGTGCCCTTGTCGCGAAGATGCGTGGAGCGGCCATTGCCGAGCTGGTCGTAATGGATGATCGCGCGCCCGGTCTTGGCCAGGCCCTTGAGGGAATCGACATAGTCGTGGGTACAGCCGGGTCCGCCGTGAAGAACGACCAGCGGCAGCTTGTCGCCGCCGAGCGAACCGGTTACGCGATACCAGGTCTGCCAACCGCGAAAATCGGCATGACCTTCGCGCACGGGAGCCACAGCCCCACCCATGCACTTACCTCCCACGCCTGCCTGTATCCCCTTGGTCGTATCTTCGGCAAGACGGGCGACAGGCTAGTAAGCCAAGTTGCGAAAGTAAAGCACCGCTGCGACTCCACGACGCTGTTGCCCTTGATTTGGCAACATGGCTGCGTTGCCCGCGAAGCCATACACCAAGGGCCTTGGCGCAAGTATTTCCGCGTTGGTTAATTGATTTTGACAAACGGCAAGATTCAGTAAGCTCAGCCGTGTCATCCACGTCTGTTGTGCCAAATTTTGGGTTACCGGTATTTAATATTACATCCCGGACCCGGTGCGGAAGCGCCCGCGCCCGTGTTCACGATTTCGTTAACCGCCCCCGCCGTGATCGCAGACGGTCTCAGGCTGGGACCCAGCCACCGGACCCGTTGCAGATTTTCAACGTGTCGCTTGCCGAGTCGCTGCCATGGGTCGCTGATTGCTGGACGAAGCGGCAGCTACGTCCGGCTGAATCGCGATAGGGCGCACCCACGGGCGAAGCCCAGCCCGTCGCAGGATTACTGGTAGCGTTGGTGGTTCCCTGCCAGGTGACCTTTTGCCCGTTGGGAAGCGATGCCGCTTGGGTCGCCGCGAGCGCGGCCGATTGGCGATCGTCACCGCCGAGAATGCCGGCGAGTTTCCCGCCGATCAGCCCTTCCGGGCCGGTGCCGAGATCAACATTCGCACCTGAAATGACAGGGGTCGTATTGGCGGGAGCGCTGGCGTCGGGGCTGGCGTTTGCTGATGGCGCAGCCATTGGAGCGGGCGTATCGCTGCTGCCGCTATCACAGGCGGCAAGCATCAGCAGCGCAGCAGCGGCAAGACCAACAAAAATGACGGGCTTCATCGGACGATTCCTGACCATGATCGCTAGGCAGTGTGAATGGTGGATTATAGCCAGGCTCGCTGGCGAACGTCGCTATCTGTAAGCCATCCCATTTGGGCCAATATTCCCTTTGGCCGAAATGGCCCTTGGCCGTTCTGGCACCGGAACGCCGCGGGAACAGCCAGGCGCCAACGCTTCGTAGCCGGGACGTTCTCGCTTCGCATTCGTGAGCGGGCCCTACGCAAGACGGGTTCGGCGGCATAGATTGCAACAAACTGGAGATTGTGCCGCACCGGATTGGAGAAGTGCCCCTGGCTCCCGAATTGTCGATTATCGCCCCCACCTTCAACGAAGCGGGAAACATCGAGCCTCTGGTGGCGCGGCTGACGGCGAGCCTGGCGGGCATCAACTGGGAAATCCTGTTCGTCGATGATGACTCCCCCGACGGCACCTCACGCCGCGTGGAGGAGCTTGCCCGGCGCATGCCCATTGTGCGCTGCCTGACCCGCGTCGGCCGGCGAGGCCTGGCCTCGGCCTGCATCGAAGGCTTCGCCGCTACCAGCGCGCCCTTCATTGCCGTCATGGATGCCGATCTGCAGCATGATGAAGCGTTGCTGCCGCGCATGCTGGCAATTCTGCGCCAAGGCGATATCGAGCTGGTCGTGGCGAGCCGCTACGCCGCTGGGGCCAATCTGGGCGAGCATTCTGCCTTTCGCCGGCTGATCAGCCGCCTGGGCAATTGGGCTGCGCGGCGGCTGTTGGGCGTGGCGCTGAGCGATCCGATGAGTGGGTTTTTCATGCTGCGGCGCGAATTGCTGGCGCGCTCGGAACTGGGCCGGGTTTCCGGCCAGGGATTCAAGATCCTGCTCGACCTTGTCGCCTCCACCAGGCCGCCGGCGAGGCTGGCCGAGCTTCCCTTCACCTTCCGCTCCCGCCATACCGGCGAAAGCAAATTCAACCCGGCAATCGGCTTCGAATTTCTGCGCGCCCTGGCAAAGCAGCGGCTGCGCCGATAACCAAATGCGCCGAGATGTCGGCGAAGTGCAACGGCGCGGCCATCAATCTGCAACACGATTCGGATATCTAGGCAGGCGTGCCAAGCGATTGGACGAGTACGCATACCATGGAGAGCGGGCTGGAGGTGCTGCCGCCCCCGACCTTCTCCTATGCTTCCGATGAAGTCAGCCGGATCGGGCAGAAATTCATCCGTGGCATGGAGAAGCTCACCGGCCAGCCGCGCATCCGCCGCATCTATGAGGATTACAGCAAGCGCGGTCGGCCACCCGAGCTGTTCTGGGACGATGCCATGGCGGCACTGCGCCTGAATGTCGAGATTGCGCGCGGCTCGATCGGTGCGCTGGCGCCGACAGGCCCACAGATTGTCATAGCCAATCATCCCTATGGCGTCATCGACGGCATCATCATCTGCCAGCTCGTCTCGCAGGTCCGCGCCGACTACAAGGTGATGACCCACAGCATCCTCTACCAGGCGCCGGAAGTGCGCCGGCATATCATCCCCATCGATTTCTCCGGCAGCGAACAGGCGCTGGCCGCCAATCTGCGCTCGCGGCGCGAGGCGCACCGGATACTGGCCGATGGCGGCGTGGTCATCGTCTTTCCGGCAGGCGGCGTTGCCACCGCCAAGTCTCTGCGCGGCAAGGCCATCGACAAGCCCTGGGGCACGTTCACAGCACAACTTGCATTGCGCAGCACTGCCGACGTGCTGCCGGTTCATTTCAGCGGCCAGAACAGCCGGCTCTATCAGCTGGCAGCGCAGGTCAATCTGACCCTGAAGCTTTCGCTGCTGTTCCACGAAGTCCGCAACAAGATCGGCCGGCATTTTCCGGTGGCGATTGGCGAGCCGATCCCCAATAACCTGCTGCGGGCGATCGGCGATCTCTGGGCCATCACCGATTATCTGAAGGCTGCCACCTTCCGTTTGAAGCCTTCCGAAGATTGAAGTCGCGCTAACGAGCGCTGGACGGCAGGCTGAGGCGCAACGGCGAAAAGCCGCCGACGTTGGTCGGCCGCCCTTACCGCCAGATGAAATCCATGACAGACGGCCTGGGCGGCAGCCCGGGCCCGCAGGAATCCCCTCAAACAGGCGTGTATCGGCCATCGGGTCAACTTTAACCCACGAACTGGAGAAACCCCTGATGTCGCCCAAACGTATCGCCCTGATGGCGGCCGGCGCCCTGCTCTGCGCTACGGCTGCGTTCGCCCAGACAACGGGCAGCGGGACTGGCACCGCCAACGGCCCGTCTCCGCAGGGCTTCGAAAAGCATGATCCGGCGAAATGGATGAAGGGCATGTGCATCGAGCACTTCGCCCGCTCCGCCAGCCGGCTGAGCTATCTCGAAGCTCGCCTGCAATTGACCAACGACCAGCAGCCGCTCTGGGCTACGTGGCGCCAGGCCGTGACCAGCGGCGCGGAGAAAGAGCGCGACGATTGCCTCGCCAGCATTCCGGCGGATGGCCAGAAGCCGACCTTCCTGGATCACGAGAGCCGCGCCGAAAAGATGATGGCCTCGAAGCTTGCCACCATGCAGGCCTCGCGGCCGGCGCTGGAAGCGCTCTATCAGTCGCTGTCAGCGGAGCAGCGCGTCGCCTTCGACCGGCCGATGCATCGCCATCACGGCGATTTCCGTCACCATCACAAGCAAGACGGCCAGCCGCAGCCGCTGTAAGGCGCAATCGTTCAACGTCCGGAGCCTTCATATTCCGGACAAGCCGCCCGCCGGTTCCCCCTTCCGGCGGGCGGCGCCTTCGACGTATGTATGCTTCTCGATAACCGGAGGGGCCGATGACTCCCGCAATCCGCGATGAGCAGCATGAGGTCCCGATATGGGATCTGCCGACCCGGCTGTTCCATTGGTCGCTGGTCGCCCTTGTCGGTTGCAATCTGTTTCTCGTCAGTCCCCGCGGCGGCTTGCATACTTTGGTGCATTTCCTTTCCGGCTTCGCTGTAGCCGGATTGCTGCTGTTTCGCCTCCTTTGGGGTTTCATCGGCAGCCCGCGCTCTCGTTTCGCCGATTTCCTTTTGCCCTGGCGTTCCGTTCGAGCCTACGCGGCCCGCCTTATTCGCCTGGCTCCGCCGCCCAGCATCGGCCACAATCCGCTGGGCGGGTGGATGATCGGCGCGCTGCTTGTCACCTTGACCGCGATGATCGGGACGGGAATGTTTTCCGCCGGCCGGCGCGCAACCGGGCCCTTCGCCCATCTCTTGCCCGCCTCGCTTGCCGAAAGGATGGGCCATATCCATTGGCTCATCTCGAATCTGCTCATCGGCCTGCTTGCCGTTCACGTCGCCGGCGTGCTCGCCGACTGGGTGCTTACCCGGAATAATTTGATCAAAGCGATGATCACGGGCCGGAAGATTCTCGGCAAGGAGGCGGCAGCGAACGAACCCGCGCTCGCGCCCCTGAGCCGCGCCGTCGTCGTGGCACTATTGTCCCTGATCCTGATCGCTGTCTTGATTTCGATTACGAATTTCGGCGCGCCCTGACGCCAGCTGGCACTGGATTCCGGCCGCCGTCTCGCCGATGATGCGTCTAGCTTTTCGCCTCAGACGCCAGGAACAGGATCCCATCATGACGCTGCGCCGGCTTGGCAATTCGGGCCTTCAGGTTTCTGCCGTCGGGCTGGGCTGCAACAATTTCGGCGGCCGCACCGATCTCGAGGGCACCCGCAAGGTGGTGCACAAGGCCATCGATCTCGGCATCACGCTGTTCGACACCGCCGATATCTATGGCGAGAACGGCGGATCAGAGGAATATCTGGGCCGCGTCCTGGGCGAGCGGCGCAAGGATATTGTCCTTGCCACCAAATTCGGCATGGAGTTCGCCAAGAGCAGCACCAAGAAGGGGGCCGCGCGGCGCTATGTCATGACGGCGGTCGAAGGCAGTCTTCGCCGTTTGCAGACCGACTGGATCGACCTGTATCAGCTTCATGCGCCCGATCCGCTGACGCCCATCGAAGAGACGCTGCGCGCCCTCGACGATCTCGTGCGCCAGGGCAAGGTTCGCTATATCGGCTGCTCCAACCTGCCGGCCTGGCAGGTGGTCGAGGCGCGATGGACATCGCGCCGGGACAATCTGGAAAGCTTCATCTGCTGCCAGGACGAATACAGCCTGATACGGCGCGGCCTGGAAAAGGAACTGCTGCCGGCCATGCAAGCCTATGGCATGGGGCTGCTGCCGTTTTTTCCGCTGGCAAGCGGGCTCTTGACCGGCAAGTACAAGCGGGGTGCCGCGGCACCCGCCGGCACGCGCTTTGCCACCACCCAGTACCTGGCCGAGCGCTACAGCACCGACGCGAACTGGGGAATCGTCGAGGCGCTGGAAGCGTTTTGTAAGAAGCGCGGGCATAGCATGCTGGAGCTTGCCTTCTCCTGGCTGTTGGCGCGGCCCTGTGTTTCAAGCGTCATCGCCGGCGCGACCAGGCCCGAACAGCTCGAACAAAATGTGAAGGCCGCAGGCTGGTCTCTCACTGCCGAGGATTTGGCCGAGATCGACCGGATCACGCTGCCAAAGCTATAGAGCCTGGAAATCCTTTCCGGGCGGGGTCCGCGAGCGCGGGCCGGGTGACAAAGAGGTGCCGCGATGCTGGAACGATTTCTGGCTGAGATCTCGCTGCTGACCACGCAGATGGAAAATCAGCCCCATGACAAGCACGAGATCTACCTTCAGCTGCGCGAAAAGCTTAACGAGATGAAGGCCGCGGGCATGCCCTTGCCCAAGGATCTCGTGAAGCTGGAACATCGCCTGGAGGCGGAGTTCCGCGGCACGAAGAAAGATCTCTGAGGCCTATTCGAATATCGCGAAGGGGTTGAGGCGCAGCTGGCGATCGTAGACATCGATCCCCTCGCGCCGCTTCAGCAGCGAGACCATGCCATAGGTCAGCGGCGTCGCCAGCGCCTCATAAGCCGATTTGACCAGCCATTGCGTTACAACGGCGGCCAGCAACACGCCTGTCGGCATCAAGCCCGCAAAGGCGATGGTGATGAAGACGGCAGAATCCAGGCCCTGGCCGATCAGGGTCGAGCCGATGGCGCGCAGCCAGAGATGCCGGCCGGCCATCTTCACCTTGAGGCGCGACATGATCATGGTGTTGGCGAACTCGCCCAGCAGATAGGCAAGGAACGAGGCACCGAGGATGCGCGGCGTGGCGCCCAGGATGGAATCATAGGCGGGCTGATTGGGCCAGAAGACTGCCGCCGGCAAGGCGCCGCCGACATAGATCGCCGCCACCGCCAGCAGATTACAGAAGAAGCCCAGCCAGATGACTCGGCGCGCGGCGCGGAAGCCATAGACCTCGGTCAGCACATCGGCCAGCAGATAGCTGATCGGGAAAATGGCGATCGCCGCCGGCAGGATAAAACCGCCGACCGAGATCAGCTTCACCGCGATTATATTGGAGACGACCAGGCAAGTGACGAAGACCGCGGCCACGGCGACGAAATAGGCTGAAAAACGCTGGTCTTCCCGGATCATTGGCGGTCCT
>DASXQK010000360.1:0-8954 GCA_036493015.1 Dongiaceae bacterium
GGCGACCTGGACGATGTCCTTGCCCAGGGCCGAGGAGGAATAGCGGGCGGAATCCTCGCGCTCGCGCTGGCTGCGCCGGCGCGTGTTCTCCGCCTCGGCGAGCGCGCGCAGCAGCTGGTCCTTCAGCTGGGCCGCCTCGGCTTTGGCCTGGGCGAGCTCAGCCGCCGGATCGTTGACGATCTCGGCGGCAGCCTCACCCGAATTGACGGCCTCGGGTTGCTCGTCTTCCGGCAGGTTGAAATTCGGTGGCGCCATGGTCTCTCCGTTCGCCGAATTATCTGGTCCGGCGCCTTATATGTTTCAAGCCGTTGTATGTTTCAACACGTACCGGGATCAACCCAGAATTCGGCCGATCAGTTGCGCGGTATAATCCACCATGGGGATGACCCGCGCATAGTCGATCCGGGTCGGGCCGATGACGCCGACCGCGCCCACCACGCGCTGCTGGCCGTCCCGATAGGGAGCGACCACCAGGGAGCAGCCGGAAAGCCCGAACAGCTCGCTTTCCGCGCCGATATAAATCTGTACTCCCTGGGCGGACTCCGCGGCTTCCAGCAACTTGGCGAGCGCTTCCTTGCTTTCGAGCGCCGAGAACAGGCTGCGGATGCGCTCGAGGTCGCTGAGCGCCGTCACATCCTCCAGCAGTTTGGCCTGGCCGCGCACGATCAAGGCGCTCTGCTTGTCGCCGGACCAGCTCGCCAGCCCGGCCTCCACCACCCGCTGCGTCAGCTGATCCAGTTCGGCACGATGGCCCACCAGCTCCTGCGCGATTTCCCGCTTGGCGGCGGCGATGGTCCGGCCGACCAACCGGTTCGAGAGGAAATTGCTGGCCTCGATGAGCGAGGAGGAGGGCAGGCCCATGGGCACGTCGATGATGCGGTTTTCCACCTGGCCATCATCGGTGACGATGACCACCAGGGCGCGGCCGGGGCCGAGATGGACGAATTCGATATGGCGCAGCGCACGTTCCGAGCGCGGGGCTACTACCAGCCCGGCGCAACGCGAGAGGCCTGACAGCGCATTGCTCGCCTGCTCCAATACTTCGGCCATGCTGCGGCCGCTGGCGGCACACTGGCCCTCGATGGATTCCCGTTCGGCGGCGCTCAGGCCCCCCACTTCCAGCAGCCCATGGACGAAGAGGCGCAAGCCCACCTCGGTCGGCAGCCGGCCGGCTGAGGTATGCGGCGCATAGAGCAGCCCCGCACCTTCCAGATCGGCCATCACATTGCGGATGGTCGCGGGCGACAACGACATGCCAAGGCGCTGCGAGAGCGTGCGCGAGCCCACCGGCTCGCCGGTGGTCACATAGGCGGTGACGATATGGCGGAAAATCTCGCGCGAGCGTTCGCTGAGCTCGCTAAGGCCGGAGGTGGGTGTTGTCAGCATGTTCATGGACGCCATCGAATGTAGTGAGCACCCCCTGTAGCGTCAACGCAAGGCGCCCAATACGGGTTAAGAACGTGGGGTGGCAATCCCCCGCCTGCCGCGTTAGCTTGCGGCCAACCAGCGAATGAGGAAACGACATGCGTCCAAATGGCCGCGCGGCCAATGAGTTGCGCCCGATCTTTCTGGAGCCGGCGACCAACAAGTATGCCGAAGGCTCCTGCCTGGCGCGGTTCGGCGACACGCACGTGCTGTGCACCGCCTCGGTGGACAACTCCGTGCCGCCCTTCCTGCGCAATAGCGGGCGCGGCTGGGTGACGGCGGAATACGGCATGCTGCCGCGCGCCACCAACACCCGCGGCAATCGCGAAGCGGTGCGCGGCAGCCAGAGCGGACGCACCCACGAGATCCAACGCCTGATCGGGCGATCCTTGCGCTCGGTTACCGATCTGACCGGATTTGGCGAGCGCCAGGTGAAGATCGATTGCGACGTGCTGCAGGCCGATGGCGGCACGCGCACCGCGGCCATCACCGGCAGCTATGTCGCCCTTCATCTCGCCTTTTCGTATCTGCAGAAGATCAAGGCGATCACCAAGATGCCGCTGCACGGCCATGTCGCGGCCATCTCCTGCGGCCTCGTCAAGGGCGAGGCGCTGCTCGATCTCGATTACGACGAGGATAGCGGCGCCGAAGCCGATGCCAATTTCGTGCTGACCGACACTGGCGGCATTATCGAGATCCAGGGCACGGCGGAGCAGAAGCCCTTCGCCGAGGAGGCCTTCATGGCCATGCTGGCCTTGGCCCGGCGCGGCTGCGACATCCTGGTTTCCACCCAGCGTGATGCGCTGGGAATCGCTGCCTGACCATGGCGCGGCGCTTCACCGGGGGCAAACTCGTCATTGCCACCCACAATCCGGGCAAGCTGAAGGAGATCGCTGAACTGCTGGCGCCATACAAGGCTGAGTGCGTAAGCGCCGGCGATCTGGGCTTGCCGGAGCCGGCCGAGACGGGCGAGACCTTCCGGGCCAATGCGGAGCTGAAGGCGCTGGCGGCGGCGCAAGGAGCGAAGGTTCCGGCGCTGGCCGATGATTCCGGTGTGGTGGTCGATGCCCTGGGCGGCGCGCCGGGCATCTATTCGGCACGCTGGGCCGGGCCGAAGAAAGACTTCACCATGGCCATGCAGCGGGTGGAGCGCCAGCTCGGCCCCGATGCCGACCGCACCGCGCATTTCGTTTCGGTTCTGTCGCTGGCGTGGCCCGATGGCCATGTCGATTCTTTTGAGGGCCGCGTCACCGGGCGGCTCGTCTGGCCGCCGCGGGGCGAGCGCGGCTTCGGCTATGATCCCATGTTCCTGCCCGATGGGCGAAGCCAGACCTTTGGCGAGATGGATCCCCAGGGCAAGCATCAGATCAGCCATCGCGCCGAGGCCTTCCACAAGCTGGTCGAGGCGTGCTTCTCCTGAATTCCCGGGAGGAATGCGATGGCGGCTTCGGCCTCTACATCCACTGGCCGTTCTGCCGCTCCAAATGCCCCTATTGCGACTTCAACAGCCATGTGCGCGAGAGCGTCGACCAGGAACGCTGGCGCCGGGCGCTGCTGGCGGAACTCGACCATTATGCGCAAGCGACAGCCGGGCGCAGGCTCGACAGCGTCTTCTTCGGCGGCGGCACGCCCTCGCTGATGCCGCCGGCCACGGTCGCCGCGCTGATCGAACGCATCGCCCATCACTGGCCTGATTCCCCCGATCTTGAGATCACGCTGGAAGCCAATCCGACCTCGGTAGAGGCGGCAAATTTCGCCGCACTGGCGGAAGCCGGCGTCAATCGCGTGTCGCTCGGCATCCAGGCTCTCGACGATGCGGCCCTCAAATTCCTCGGCCGGACCCATAGCGCAGGCGAGGGGCTCGCCGCCCTCGATATCGCGCGCCGGCATTTTGCGCGCTTCAATTTCGATCTGATCTATACGCGCCCCGGCCAGAGCGTGGCGGGCTGGATGAAGGAACTTGAGCAGGCGCTCGCACTCGCGGGCGAGCATCTCTCGCTCTATCAACTGACCATCGAGGCCAACACGGCGTTCGAAGGCGCTTATCGGCGTGGCGATTTCGTGTTGCCTGATGAGGAGACGGCAGCGGAGCTGTACGAAGCAACGCGAGACCGCCTCGCAGGCGCAGGTCTGCCCGCCTATGAAATCTCCAACCATGCCCGGCCAGGTGCCGAATGCCGGCACAACCTCGTCTATTGGCAGGGTGGCGATTATGTCGGCATCGGCCCCGGCGCCCATGGCCGGCTGACGATTGCCGGATCGCGTTATGTCACCCGCCAGCACCGCGCGCCCGAAGCCTGGCTTGCCTCGGTCGAATCCCAAGGTCATGCCACGCGCGAATACCGCGCGCTCTCGCCGGCCGAGCGGCAGGAGGAATTGCTGCTGATGGGCCTAAGGCTGTCGCGCGGCATTTCGCGCCAGCGGTTTCACCAGGCGCTGGGCAGCGACATCGAAGAGGCGATTGCGTCGGCCAGCATGGCGCCGCTGATCGATGGCGGCTTCCTTGAACTCGATGAGACGGGGCTTCGCGCCACCCCCGCCGGTCTGCAGCGCCTGAATGCCGTGCTCGCCGCCTTGGTTGTTTAATCGAGCCTCGCGCCGATATCATTGGTCAAGGTGGGGGCGAGAGTTAGGAGGATATCGCCATGCTGAACGCCAAAGCCGGCCCGCGCATTCGCCACGTGACAGCGGAGGGCGGCGCTTACGAGACCATCAGCGTCGACAAGCTGACGCCGGTGATCGGCGCCGAGATCGGCAAGATCGATCTCGCCCGGCCGCTCTCCAACCGCCAGTTCGACGAGCTCCATCGCGCACTCGCAGAGAACCTGGTGATCTTCTTTCGCGACCAGACCTTCAGCGCGGAACAGCATCTGGCGTTCGGCCGGCGCTTCGGCGATCTGCACATCCATCCGGCCGCCCCCCATGTCGAGGGGATTCCGGAGCTGATGAAGATCTATGCGGACAAGGATACGCCGCGTGCCAATGGCGAGGGTTGGCATAGCGATGTCTCATGCGATGTCGAGCCGCCCATGGGCACGATCCTGCATATCAAACAATGCCCGCCCCATGGCGGCGACACGCTGTTCGCCAATATGTATGTGGCCTATGAAGCGCTGTCAGATCGCATGAAGACTTATCTCGCCGGCCTCAAGGCCGTCCATGATGGCGAGCATGTCTATCGCGGGCTGTTCGATTTCGCCGGCGAAAAAGACCGGGCCACATATCCGCGCGCCGAGCATCCGGTGATCCGCACCCATCCGGTGACGGGCAAGAAATCGCTTTACGTCAATCGTGGCTTCACCACCCGCATCGTGGGCGTGCCGATCGACGAGAGCGAAGGCATCCTGCGCTATCTCTACGAGCATATGGAGAATCCGCTGTTCCAGTGCCGCTTTCGCTGGCAGCCGAACTCCATCGCCTTCTGGGACAACCGCTGCACCCAGCATCGCGCGATGTGGGACTACTGGCCGCATACGCGCGCGGGCAACCGCGTCACCGTGAAGGGCGGCCGGCCCGTCTAGCTGGCTGGTTCGCTAGTTCGTCAGCGCCGGCGAGAAATCCTTCGGCGCCGGATCCTTGAGCGCAAAGCCCGTGGGCCGCACCTCGACGATATCGAGATTGCGCTGCACCCTGCCGTCGCTCGCGAAGCGGAACGGGCCGTCAACACCGGTGAAGCCATCGGCGCGGCTGAGGGTGGCATCGCTGAAATCGTTCGTCTTGGCGAGCGCCATGGCGATGGTTGTGGCGTCATAGGCGATGCTGGCCAGACGCGGCGGATCGCTGCCATAGGTCGCGCGGTAGCGCTGGCTGAAACCCATCCAGCCGGCGGAAGAGGGACTCGCGAACCAGGCACCGACGAGCGCCGGCTCCGTTGCCAGATTGGGGTCGGTCCACAAGGCGCTGCCCAACAACTTCACCTTGGTCGTATCGATATTGTAGAAGCCGAGCAGCGGGGCGATGGAGCGCAAGCGTGCCCCGCCCTCGGCAATAAGCAGCGCGTCGAATGGTCCGTCAGCCGCGAGCTTCTGCACCGGGCCGGAAAACTCCACCGCGGCGGGATCGTAAAATTCGATCTGCGCCAGCTGGACCTGATATCGCGCCGTCACCGGCCCGAGCGCATCGGCCACCGCGCGGCCATAGGGCGAGTTGGGCAGCAATGCTGCAAAGCGTTTGAAACCCTGGCTGCTGGCATAGCTGACATCGCGCTCGATCTGCAGGCTGGGCAGGATGCCCATGACATAGAGGCCCGGCCCCGCGGCCGAGGCATCGGTGGTAAAGGCAATCACGGGCACATGGGCATTGGCCGCGACGGGACCGACGATCTTGGCATGGGCGGCAAAGACAGGCCCCAGCAGGATATTGGCGCCCTGGCCGATGGCGGCTTGTGCTGCTGCGGCGGCACCCGCCGGCGCCTCGGTATCATGAACCACCAGGGCGGTGGTCTGATTGCCGGATTCGAACAGCGCCATCTCGCTCGCCTGGGTCAGGGCCTGGCCGAGTGCGGCATTGGGTCCCGAAAGCGGCACCAGCAACCCGACCGTGGCGGTGGCACCCGGAATCTGCGGATTGGCCGGGCCGCTCGGCGTCATCGGCGGCATCGCCTGGGGCGCGGCACTGGGCGGGGTGGGTGTTGCAGCTTGCTGGTTGGGAGCAGCCCCCGGTACGTTTGGCCCCTGACAGGCGGCTGTCGCCAGCAGCAGGGCGGCGGCAAGAGAAACCAGGCAGCTATGGCGGAGCGATGTCGACAGGCAAATCACGGCGCGACGGCTCCATGGGTAAGGCCGGAACGGGGAGCAAGTCTGGAACAGCCAGCGAGCCTAGCGAGAGCGGCGCGCCCAGGCAATCGCACAGACAGGCAAAACCCGGCGGTCCCACCTCTGGCGGACTAATCATCGTTGCAACGCCCATCGGCAATGCCGGCGATATCGGCCTGCGTGCGCTCGACATCCTGAAGAACGCCGATGCCATCCTTTGCGAGGACACCCGCGTCAGCCTGAAACTGCTGACCCGCCACGGCATCCGAAGGCCGCTGCTGGCCTATCACGAGCACAATGCCGAACGCATGCGCCCGAAGATTCTGGAACGGCTGCGCGGCGGGGAAAGCCTGGCGCTCATTTCCGATGCCGGCACGCCCCTCGTCTCCGACCCCGGCTATAAGCTGGTACAGGCGGCGATCGCGGAAGAGCTGCCCGTGACCGCGGTGCCGGGACCCTCGGCGGCACTGGCGGCCCTGGTTTTGTCGGGCCTGCCGCCGGATCGTTTTTTCTTTGCCGGATTTCTTGCTGCCCGCTCGGCCCAGCGGCGCGAGCAATTAAAGGAACTGGCGGCGATTCCCTCGACCCTCATCGTCTATGAATCAGCGAACCGCTTGCCGGCAGCCTTGGGCGACATGGCGGCCGTTCTCGGCAATCGCCGTGCGGCGATTGCCCGGGAGCTGACCAAATTGTTCGAGGAGGTCCGGCGCGGCGATCTGGCAAGCCTCGCGGCGCATTACGAAGTCGCACCCGCCAAAGGTGAGGTCGTGATCGTGATCGGTGCACCTGCGGCGGGCCAGGCGCTGGCCCTGCCGGCGCTGGATCAGGCGCTGCGCGAGGCGCTGGCAAACCTGAGCCTGCGCGATGCCGTGGACAGGGTCGCGGCCAGTACCGGCGAACCCCGCCGATCGGTCTATCGCCGGGCCTTGGCGCTTACCGAAGGCGTTCCAGGACATACGGATGAAGACTGAACGCCAGCGTGCGTGGCGCAGAGGCCGGGCGGCCGAAAGGCTGGCGATCCTGGCCCTGACGCTGACCGGCTATCACATTGTGGCCCGAAACCTGAAATTGGGTTTGGGAGAGATCGATATCGTCGCCCGGCGCGGCCGGGTGATCGCCTTTATCGAGGTCAAGAGCCGGGCCGATTGGGGCCGCGCGGCCGAGTCAATCCTGGTCCGCCAGCGCCAGCGTATCGCGCGCGCCGCCAGCGCCTTCCTGGCCGCCCGGCCGCAGCTTGCCGGCCACCAGCCCCGCTTCGATGTCATGCTGGTCGTGCCTTGGCGCTGGCCGCGACATATTCTCAACTCTTGGCGTATTGATTCATAAGGTCCACAATAGGTTGTAGGGAATCAAAGGACCGTCCTTGCTGCGCCCGACCTCGCTGCGCCTGGCTTCGCTTCTGGGCTATTGCGTCCTGCTGTCATTATTGGCCGGCTGTTCACCCTTGGACATGACGATAAGCAGCGGCGCTACCGTGGCCACCGCCGCTTCCGAGGAGCGCGGGTTAGGCCAGGCGGTCAACGATAACGGCATCACGCTGGGCATCGCCAATGCCATGCTGCAGACCGACCCAGGCTTGGTCACCACGGTCGATGTCGAGGTGCATGAGGGCCGCGTATTGCTGGCAGGTCAGGTTGATAGACCGGAAGATCGCGTAACCGCCGTGCGGCTTGCCTGGCAGCAGCCCAACGTGGTCGAGGTCATCAACGAGATCAAGGTGACCCAGTCGGAAACCGTCGGCGAATATCTGCACGATGTCTGGCTGGCGCAGACCCTGCGTAACAATCTGCTATTCGATAGCCGGGTACGCTCGATCAACTACAATGTCGATTGCGTGGCAGGAACGATCTATCTGATGGGCGTGGCACAGAACCAGGCCGAATTGCAGCGCGTCGTCGATCATGCCCGCGACATTTCGTATGTCCGCGACGTGATCAGCTTCGTGCGGCTGAAGGACGATCCGGCCCGCCAGCAGACCTCAGTTGCGCCTCAGCCCTCCGCCGTCACTCCACCTATAAGCGCTCCATGAAGCCGCCCGGGGACGCCGATCGCGCGGCGGCCGTCGCGCGCCTCAGCGCATTTGGCGCCGCCGCCGATAACGACATCGATCTGGCGGAAGCTGCATTATTGCTGGGGAGTTTCGACCGGCCAGAAGCCGACGTCGAAGCCGCCCGGCGCTGGCTTGGCGATGTCGTGCGCGATCTGGTGGAAGAAAGCGAACGTGCCGGGGCGGAAGCCGGCGCTAGCCTTGCCGGCCGCTCTGCGATCCTCGCCTCCGTTCTGGCCGGGCGGCATGAGCTTGCCGGCGACCGCCAGACCTATGACGATCTTGCCAATGCCAATCTGATCAGCGTCATCGAGCGCCGGCGTGGCCTGCCGGTCAGCCTTTCCATCATCTATATCCACGCGGCGCGCGCGCTCGGCTGGACGATGGAGGGGCTGAACTTTCCGGGCCGCTTCCTGGTCCGGCTGGGGGCGCCCGATGGCCGCGCCGTTCTCGACCCCTTCGATGGCGGGCGCGTGCGCGATGCGGTGGCGCTGCGCGAATTGCTGAAGACCGGGGCCGGCGCCTCGGCCGAGCTGGCGCCGGAGCATTTCCTGCCCGCCGGCAACCGCGACATCTTGCTGCGCCTGCAGAACAACATCAAAGTTCGCCAGATCCAGTCCGACCAGCTGGAGGCCGCCGCCGGCACCATCGAGCGCATGCTGCTGATCGCCCCCAAGGAGCCGTTGCTTTGGCTGGAAGCCGGCGGGCATTATGGCCGCCTCGGCAAC
>DASXQK010000361.1:0-16015 GCA_036493015.1 Dongiaceae bacterium
GCATCATCGCCGGCAGCCATCCCGAGTATCACTCCACCGCCATGCTGGATGCATTCGAGTCCTATCTCGCTGAGGGTGGCCGGCTCATGTATCTGGGTGGCAATGGCTTCTATTGGCGCACCGCCTTTCATCCGCAACTGCCCGGCGTGATCGAGGTACGCCGCAGCGAAGGTACACGCACCTGGACGGCGCATCCGGCGGAACTGCATCTGAGCTTCACCGGCGAGCCGGGCGGGCTATGGCGCAGCAGCGGCCGCGCGCCGCAGAAACTGGTGGGCGTCGGCTTTGCCTCGGAAGGCTTCGATGCCAATTCCTGTTTCCTGCGCACGCCGGAGAGCTTCGATCCACGTGCGGCCTTCATCTTCAAGGGCGTGGGCAAGGACGAGCGCATCGGGGATTTCGGTTCGCTCGGCGGTGCGGCTGGCTTCGAGCTGGACATCGCCGATCCAGCACTGGGCACACCACCCCATGCCCTGACCCTCGCTTGCTCGGTGGAACACAGCAATGTTTATGCGCTGACACCGGAAGAACTGATCTCGGCCCAGCCGGCGACCGATGGCATCGAGAACGTGAAGGTGCGCGCCGACATGGTCTTCTTCGAGACGCCCCGTGGCGGCGCTGTCTTCAGCACCGGCTCCATCACCTGGGCCACCGCCTTGGCCCACAAGGGCTATGACAACAATGTCGCGCGCATCACCGGCAATGTGCTGAAGCGCTTCGTCGATCCGAAGCCGATCGAATAGCCGCGCGGAGTCTATCTACCAGCAGCCTGGGACATCTCGGCTTCGTGCCGTACGGGGAAATTCACCGAATTGGCGATGAAACAAACGTGGTGCGCCTCGGAATGAAATAGCGAGGCGCGGTTCAGATCGGCACCGGCACCAATGACGACGACCGGGCGCAGCAGAACGTCGGTGAAGCGAATTTGCCCCTCTTTCATGGCCATGATCCCCGTGGCCTTGTCGCTGTATGAAACGACGGGAAGCCCGGCGCGCGCGCAGATCGCCAGATAGCTCAGCATGTGACAGGTCGAAAGGGCGGCGACCAAAAGGTCTTCGGGATTGTGCAAGGCCGGATCGCCACGGAAGATTGGGTCGGCGGTGCCCCGCAAATCGGGCTTCCCTGGAATGCTCACCAGATATTCACGCGAATATCCCTCATAGGAGGTCGTCGGCCCCTCGCTGCTGCCTGTCCAGACCGTCTCGATATTGTATTCATGTTGATTGCTCATCTTTCCTGGCTCCTGCTCCATGTGCTGTTTTCAATAGCCCATCGGCTTACTCGCGGCTAACGCCGCACCGACTGCCCCTACCCTCACAAAGGTACTGTGCACCGTCGTGCCCTCGCCCATGTCCGATTTTCCGCTTGCGGTCAGCCGGTTGATGTTGGCCCTGTCGCCATCGCATTTCGGCGACCGGTTCTTGAACACGAGCGCCGTGCCTTTCAGCAGGCTCGGCATCAGCCTAACCTGTAGCCTCAGGCTGCCCGCCTCGTTCTGCACTTCTGCTTCGTCACGCTCCTGCAGGCCGCGCGAGGCGGCATCGTCGGGATGCAGGTGAATAACCGGCGGCCCATTGCGTTCGGCGATGGCCCGGTCGTTGGCAAAGGCGCTATTCGACAGCCAGATACCGGCCGGCGTAATCAGGCGCAGAAACCCCGCAGGAGGCACCTCTTCGATCGCCGGTATCGCGGTTAGAGGATGGCCATCCAGGACGGCAGCCCGGGAAGCCAACTCGATGCGGCTGCTGGGCGTCGGAAATATCAGATTGCCAAAGGCGATCACGGGTTCCGCAGATACATAGACCGAACCCCGCAGAGCCAGTTCGCGGAAACTCATCCTCAGGCCAGTGCCTGCCATCAAGGTTGCGAGCATTTCATCATCCGATTGATAGAGTTCCGGTTCGACAAATCCCATTGCCTGCGCCAAGCGGCGGAAGATTTCCTGATTGGGCAATGCCTGGCCCGGCGCATCTGTGACTTTGACCTGCGCACCGACCGTCAGGTGAAAATAGGAATAGAGCAGATCGTCGAATTCGAAGAATCCGGCGGCCGGCAGCACAATGTCGGCGTAGTCCGTCGTATCGGTGGCAAATAGATCGACGACGACTGAGAATAGATCGGGGCGGCTGAGTGCCTGTCGCAGTGGCGCCTGCTGGGGGTTGGTGGCGGCGATATTAATATTCCAGCAGAACAGCGCCGCGCTTTTCTCGGAATCCGCCAGGTGGCTGACGAGGTCCATATGGCTAACCTGCGGCGCAGGCCCCCGGGCAAGATGCGATGCTGTCAGGAAATTCGGATCGATCCCGTGGCTGGCGCTGCCATTGATATAAAAGAAACCCGTTCCCGGGCATCCGATATTGCCGGTCGCTGCCGGCAGCGCCGAGATGGCTCGGACCACGTTTCCCCCGAAGCGCTGGCGCTGCAGCCCCATGCCCATCCACAGCAAGGAAGGGCCGGTTCCGTAGATCTCCGCGGCCTGCTCGATGAGGGTTGCAGGTACCCCCGTCACTTCTTCGGCCCAGCCCGGCGTAGAGCGCGCGATCAGGGGGACCATCGCTTCCCACCCCACGACGTGGTTCGCGATAAACGTCTCGTCGCAAAAGCCATCGCGCTGCAGAACATGCAGCATGGCAAAAGCGAGCGCTGCGTCGGTTCCGGGATAGGGTTGAAGGTGCAGGTCGGCCATTTCCGCGGTCGTATGGCGGATCGGATCGACGACGATGATTTTGGCACCGGACTGCGGCAGCCAGTATCGATGCGCGTGCGGCGCCGTTGCCGAGGGATTGGCGCCCCAAACAACGATACAAGACGCGTCCTTCGCGGTTCGCGGATCGAACCCGGTAAGGGCGGTACCGTATACATATTTCAGGGCGATCTGCCCGGCGATGTTGCAGATGGTTTCGGGCGTCACCTCGGTCGCGCCCAGCCGGTTGAAAAACCGCATGGGAAAGTCGCGGGCGAGAAGCGAGCGGGCTCCTGTGTAATGCGCGTTGAAGATCTTGTCTGGCCCTGATTGGCGCGCGATCGCCTTGAGCCGGTCCGCCACGATCGCGAGCGCCTCGTCCCAGCCGATGGCCTCGAAACGCCCCTCGCCCTTCTGGCCCACCCGGCGGAGTGGCTGGGTCAAACGCGCCGCCTTGTCCTGATAAACGCCGTTGTACGCGACCGAGCATTTTGTACACAGGCTGCCGCGCGAAACCGGATGCTCGGGATCGCCCGCGACCCGCAGATGGTCGCCGCGGCGGATTACCACGATGCCGCAGGTATCGTAACAATCCCGTGGGCAGGTGGTCCGAATACGCTCGCGCAGCGCGGTTCTGCCCGCTCCTTCCGTTCCCGCCTTGCGTCCTCGAAGTCCGTCCATTTGCCGGTCTCGTTTTATTGACCACAATATTGCATACAATCCTGTTCGACGCAATATTGCCGGGATCAGCAGGCCAACCTAGCCGGTGCGCCGGCGCAGGTGAATCCGCGCCAATCCTTCCTTGGTGGCAGCGATAGCGTCGGCCACGCTGAGGCGCATATGCTGCTCAAGCGTGCGGCGCCCGCCCTTGCGATCGCGCTTCTCGAGTGCCGCCACGATGTCTAGGTGCTCGTCGTAAAGCGGATCTCGCTTGCCCAGACTCTCCAAGTTTATCACCCGGATAAACCGGATGCGCGCATTGATGCTCTCAAGCATCTTCAGCAGCTGGGTGTTTTCCGACAACTTGGCCAGACGAACGTGGAATTCCTCGTCGCGCAATGCAAGTTTCTGCGCCGAAAGGCTGTCATAATTCGTCCGGCAACTTTCCCAATAACGACGAAGCCCCCCAATCGCGGCATTGTCCGCCCGCACGCAGGCCAGTTCGAACGCCAGGCCCTCAAGAACCGCACGAACCTCGTAGAGGTCGAGAACCTCGCGATCGTCGAGGGTTCGCGGGAAAAAACCCCGGTTCGGATAGAACTCCAGCATGCCCTCAGTGACCAGCCGGCTAAGCGCCTCGCGCAAGGGAGTCCGGCTAACATCCAGCCGGGCGGCCAGCTCGCTCTCGTTCAGGCTGGCGTTGGGCTTCAGCTCGTAATTGATCGTCATTTCCCGGATTGCGCCATAGATCCGCTCAACCGTGCTGAGCGGCTTGCGCCCCTTGCGCTGGGGCCGTTCTGCTTTTGCTTTCGGCGCCATTCCGAGCCTACCCCGCTCCCCTCGCCTGTCAGCGGCGCAGCAACGCACCCCAACCCGGCACCGGCTCATTATAACCGGCCAGGCGCAAACTGTGCCAAGCAAGCGCCAGGTTGCTCGAAATGACGGGCTTGCCCAGCAGATCTTCAGCGCTCTGGGCTATCTCCGCCACACGCAGCGTCGTGCAGGAGACGAATACCGCATCGACCTCGCCATGTCTTCCCAGTTCGACCACGGCGGACTTTATCGAAGCGGGCGAAATTCGCGCCACTTCGCTGTCATCCTCGCGATAAAACGACCCGATAGCCGGTACAGCGATGTTGCGCGCCTCAAGATAGCCTCGCATCATCTCGTTGACCTGCTCGACATAGGGCGTTAGAAGCGCCACCCGCTTCACCTGAAGCGCCTCGAATGCGGCCAAAGCACCGGTGATCGGAGTCGTACAGGCGGCCTCCGAGTGGGAGCGGCGCATCAATTCGAACACCGCGGCCTCGCCAATGACCATCGCCCCGGAGGTGCAGGCATATGCCAGGACATGCAATGGCTCGCCCGGTTGGATGAGCTGGGCTGCATAGGCGATATCCTTTTTCATGGTCGCCAGACTCTCCACCGAAATCAGGCGCGGGCTCATGATCCGGCTTTCATAAACGGCGATGCCGTTCATGGTGAATAGTTTGCGCCACTCGCATTCGAGCGTCTTTTCCGTCGCCAGGACAATGACACCGATGGCGCCGCGACCGGCAATGCCCTGATCAAATTCGGTGGTCATCCGCCGGCTGCGGACCTGGTAAGCCTCGTCACCCCGTTCCATCTCACCCTCCTTGAACGCGGCGGGCCGCGACTGCCCGCCCCGGCGCTCAGTCCGTCGGTCCACCGAGATACAAGCTCTGCATGCGCGCATCTTTCTGCAGCGCCTGGGCGCTATCGGCCAATGCGATAGCTCCCATCGCCAGGACGTAACCTCTGTCGGCGATCGAGAGCGCTTCGGCAACATTCTGCTCCACGAGCAGGACTCCCAAGCGCTCTCGGCAGCGCGCCGACTGAATCTCGGCAAAGACGGTTTGAAGCATGAGTGGCGAGAGTCCGGCGGACGGTTCGTCGAGCAGTAGGTAACGCGGGCGAGGCATGAGGGCCCGGGCGAGAGCTACAAGCTGGCGCTCCCCGCCTGACAGGCTGGCGGCCGTTTGACGTTCCTTGGCCGCCAGTACCGGATAGGCGGCGAGCAATTCATCCACCCGCTGCCGCCGCGCGGCCGGCGGAAGGAAATAGCCGCCCAATTCAAGATTCTCGTGCACGCTGAGGGGCGCGAAGACATTATCGGTCTGCGGCACATAACCGATGCCCAAGGCACGAGCGCGCTCGTGCATCGGCATATGATTGGCTATGCGCCCGTCGATCCGAATCTCGCCCTGACGGGCAAAGCACAACCCGGCGATGGCATTGAGCAGTGTCGATTTGCCGGCGCCATTCGGTCCCAGCACCGCCACGATCTCGTTCTCGCTCACATCCACGCTGACGCCGCGGATGACGTCGACATCGCGATCGTAGCCCGCCCTCACCTGGCGAAGCGCGATGGTCATAAGGCCACGCTTTCGAGGCCCCCGGCTCCGCGGGCAGGGAGTGGTCGCCCCAGATAGGCCTCGACGACCCGAGCGTCGCTCTGCAATTCGGCTGGCGAACAATTTGCCACGACCTGCCCTTTGTCGAGAACGACGCAACGCTCACAGACTTGCCGGACAAACTCCATGTTGTGCTCGACGATGAGAAAGCCGGCCCCCTCGTCGCGAAGAAGGTGAATTTGCACGGCCAGGTCCGCATGAAGTTTCGGGTTAACCCCGGATGTGGGCTCGTCCAGCAGCAGGAATTTTGGCCGCATCATTAGGGCCATGGCAAAACTCAGAAGTTTTTTCTGCCCGCCCGAAAGCAGGCCGGCCGATTGATTCGCGCTTGGCCCCAGTTGCATGCGCTCCAGCAATCCAAACGCCCGATCGATTTCTCGCCTCGTCTCCTGCTTGCTGGCGCGGGGATGGGCGACATTGTTCCAGATGGATGTGCCCGTCATCGGCATGCCGCCACAGAGCATGAGTTCGAGCACCGACATGCCGCACGGCATGGCCGGCAGCTGAAAGGTCCGGATCAGGCCCAGCCGGGCGATCCGCGCGGCTGGCAGGCCGGCAATCACCCGACCGGCAAACGCGATTGTCCCGGCGCCCGCCGGCAGGAAGCCCGACAAGACATTCAGCAGGGTCGTCTTTCCCGATCCGTTCGGACCGACGAGAGCCACGATCTCGCCTGCCCTGACACGGAGATCGACATGTCGAAGCGCCGCGACGCCGCCGAAATGCCGGCTTAGCCCTCTAACCTCGAGCATCGAGCCGCGCCGGCCGTTCCGGAATCAATCCCTGCGTGCGCAGCATCAGAAATGCGAGCAGCCCTGCGCCTACCAGCAAGATGCGCAGGCTGGCCGCAAGATCGTAGGAAATGTCGACGTATTCCTTGATGAGTGGGCTTCCGGCATAGAGGAATTCCACAATGACGGCACCCAGCACGGCGCCTAGATGATTGCCGCTGCCGCCGATCACGATCATGGTCCAGACAAGGAACGTCTCGAACGGCAGCAGTTGATCGGGGCCGATATAGCCGATGTAACCGGCATAGAGCGATCCGCTGATGGCGGCGATCGGGGCGCTAATCATCAACATGCGCAGCTTGAGGGACATCAGATCGTGCCCCAGCGATCTGGCGAGCGCCGGTTGATCGCGTACCAGCCGCAGCACGCGCCCGAACTGGCTTCGGGTGAGATAGATGGCCAGCCCCAGGGAAGCGATCAGGACAAACAGGCAAAGACCGAGGATGGCGAGGCCACGCCGGACTCCTTCGACCCCGTCGAACGGAATGGGAAAACCGCCCAGTCCCTGCGGGCCGCCGCTGAGCCAATCTTCGTTCAAGGCGATCAGGCGGACGATCTCGGCCAGAGCGAGGGTCGAAATAGCCCAGTATTCGGCCGCGAGGTTGCGGCCAAGAAGCCCAATGCCGGCGCCGGCGAGAGAGGCCACTGCCATCCCAGCAAGGATACCGACCGGCCATGGCAGCCCGGCCTTGGCGGCGATGGCAAGGGCGTAGGCGCCCATCCCGAAAAACGCCACCTGGCCGAAATTCAATAAACCGGCGACGCCGGCCTGGAGATTCAGGCTGATCGCCGAAAGGCCGTAAATCAGCGCCACGATGACGACGTGAATAGCGAATTCAAACACTTCGGGTCTTCCGGGTGAACAGGCCCTCGGGGCGCCAGAGCAGGATGATGGCGATCAGCGAAAACGAAGCGGCGGGCAGATATCCGAGCGGCAGAAACCAGCTTTGCCGACCGAGGGCGGCCCCCACATCCAGATTCGTCATCAGCGTTTCGCCGAAGGCGATGATCAGCGCGCCGCCGAAGGCGCCCAGCGGGTTGCGCAGCCCGCCCACGATCGCGGCGGCAAAGACAGGTAGCAACAGATCGCTGCCCAGCAGCACATAAGTTTGCTTCGAGGCGGCTATGATGATCCCGCCAAGTGCCGCGAAGGCGCCGCTGAGTGCACAAACAGCATCCGCCAGGCGCTTGGGATCGATCCCGCAGGCCGCCGTCAACGTCCGGTTCGCCGCCAACGCCCGCAGTGCTCGTCCGAAAGGCGTGAAGTAGAGAAGCATCGTCAGGCCGGCCAACAGCAGGGCTGTGCCTGAAAGGGTCCAGAGCGCAAGCGGCGTGACTGGGGCACCCGCGACCATCGTCGGCGCCTCCATCGCCAGAGGAAGGCGGCGCGGCCGCGAACCAAATATGGCGAGGAATCCGCTAACCGCGATCATGGCAACAGCGAGCGAGCCGATCATCGCCACCGGCGGGCCTGACCGTATAAGGCGGTCGAATATCGCGCGATGTAGGACAACCGCCGCAATCGACGTCAGGGCCATGGAAAGGACGATAGCGAGCCACAACGGAACGCCGCGATCGGCGATCGCCCAAGCGGCAAAAGCCCCCGATGCGGCGTATTGAACGTGGGCGACATTGGGAAAGCTGACCAGGGAATAGACCAGGCTGAGACCAACGGCCAGAAGCGCCAGGTCGTTTGCCCGCAACAGCATATCGATGAGGAATCCGATCATCCGTGTTTACGCCGATTAACTGCGGGGCCGCCCGACATCGGGATCGTCAAGCGGCCCCGCAAACCACTAGTTGATCGTCTCAACCGCCTTATCGACGTATTTGACCGACAGGAATGGCTGATGCGCCCGCTGACGCTGTCCATCCATTGCCAACGGCCCGGTCACGCCGACATAGCTTGCCGCCACCTGTTTCAACGCATCCCGGATCGCGGCCGGATCGGTTGAATTGGCTTTTTTGATCGCGGCGACAGCAATGTTCACTGCGTCAAAGGTATAGCCACTGAAGGTGGTGGTGAACGGCTGATGGTACTTGTCCTCGTATAGCTTCTTGTACCAACCCCCATCCGGCCCGATGTAGTTGACCTCGATCCCGGTCTGCCCCCGAACCGTCTCAGGCGCGGAATCGCTCGTGCACATGGTCAGGTAGATACCGAACCAGGGAGTCTTGTTCAAACCGAGCTCAAATGCCTCGCGGTTGATGACCGCCGATTCCTGGCCATAGGCCGTGTAGACGTAGACATCGGGCGCGGCCTTGGCGAGCTGCTCCAGCTCGCGGCGATAAGTGGATTGACCTTCCGTGTAGAGCACCGTGCCCACAACGGTGCCGCCCAAGGCGGTAAAGGCCTTGGCGACCTGCGTCGTCACACCCTCGCCATAGGCATTGTTGGGCGCCAGGAAGACCGCCTTGCGGAAGCCCTGTTTGAAAATCTTGTCGGCGGTGAACCGTCCGGCCAGATCGTCCAGCCCCATCACGCTGAAGGAATATTCGCCGATGTCGCGCACCTTCGGCGACGAGCTCCCGGGGTTGATATGCACAACGCCCTGGCGCACGAGATATTGGCCCATGGGAATTGTGATACCGGAAGAATATTCGCCGATGATCACCGGCACCTTGTCGACCGAGGCGAGCTTTGTGGCGGCATCGATGGCCGAGGCAGCTCGGCCGCCTGAATCCTCAATGATGACCTTGAGCGACTTCCCTAGCACACCGCCCCGGCTGTTGATGTATTCGACCGCGAGCTCAATGCCCCGGCGCTGATCTTCGCCGACCGTCGCACTGGACCCCGTCAGCGGCAGAACGGCTCCGAGAATGACCTGGTCCGCTGCGCGTGCCGGTGCGGCAAGCGAGGCCGCCATCGTTAAACCCACAACCGCCCCTGCCCATGTCATCCGATCCAATTGCCAACGCATGTTCCCCTCCATGGTTCACTATTGTCGGCAATATTGTACACGATTCTGCGAAGCACGCAATCGTGGACGAGAAGAAGGACTAAGTCCGGGGCCGAACGCCCTTCAGGCGGTTGGCAGCACTTTGGGGTTGCTGATCGCCAGCTGCGCCAGCACCTCGGCGGCGAGGCGATCGCGCAAGGCAGAATCGTGATCGTGGCGGCCCTCGCGTATCTCTCGCGCGAGCGTCTTTGCTCGCGAGCTTGCGGCAGGCCGCGCCGCCAACTCGCGGCCTGCAATCGCCATCGCGTTGGCGATCATGCGCGCTTCGTACCGCCGTTGTTCCGGCAGTTGCGCCAGCAAATCCTCGCTCAACACACGCCGCGCCTCCGCCAGCAACCCGGCGCCGTCGGGCTGGCCGATCTCGGTTGCTGCGGCAGCCTTGGGCCAGGGCCCGGGCGCGATCAGATCGATGATGGTCAGTTCGAGTTCCGGCAGGATACGTCCGGTCAGCGCCAGTTCGAGCGAGCGTTGCTGGCCGGAGATATGCCGGTCGGCCTGCTGCAATGCGATGATGGCCCAGCGCAGATGCGCCATCACCTCCCAGAAATGGACGGCCGTCGCATCGATCTTCCGCCCGCCGGCAGCGTCTTCATAACCGCGATAGAAATCCGCGCGCCGGGCAACGCCGCCCGCTTCCAGCGCATCCTCGCCGTAGCGCCAGCATTTGGCGCAGAACCACCCTATATCGGCCATGGGATCGCCCCATGTCGCGAACTCCCAATCCAGGACGGCGGTCAGCCCCTTCTCATCCACCATGTAGTTGCCGCTGCGGAAATCCTGATGGATCAGCGTGATCTCGCCCGCCGGCGGGGCATGGCGCTCGGCCCAGCGCAGGCCCCATTCCAGCACCGGAAAGCCGATGGCTCGCCGGTCGAGATCGGCACGCAGCACGGCAATCTGATCGAGCGCCGGGCTGATCTTGGGCAGCGCCAGGAAGTCGAGACCTGGCGCACCGGGTAAGATCGTATGGATGCGCGCCAGTTCGCTGCCGAGGCGCTCGGCCAGCTTTACTCGATCGCCACCCAGACTCTTGTCCTTTACGACACGATAGCCGGGCGCCACACCGCCGACGCGGCGCATCAGATAGAACACCTGGCCCAGCACACCAGTATCCCGGCAAAGCCAGAGCGGTTCCGGTGCAGCGACTCCGGCACGAAACGCCGCATGGAGGATGGCAAACTCCTCCGCCCGGCCATGGCTGACCGCCACGCGCGAGGGCGCATCGGTGCGCAGCACCATCTCCTGCCACCTGCCATCGAGATCGGCGGCGACCAGCCAGTTTTCCTGAATCGCGCCGCCGGATAGCGGAGAGGCTTCGAGCGCGATGACTTTCCGACCGCTCGCCTTGGCGATGAAATCGGCCAGCCGGGCGCTTGCGGCCGGATCCTCGAGCTTCAGCCCCGCCATATCAGCCCCAGAACTCCTGCCCCTCGGCGAGGAAGGATGAGGCCAGCACCATCTTGTGCACTTCCGAGGCGCCATCCACCAGGCGCGCCTGGCGAGCGTAGCGATACATCCATTCCAGCGGCGTATCCTTGGAATAGCCCCGCGCGCCGCAAAGCTGGATTGCCGTGTCGACCGCCTTGTGCAGCGCCTCCGACACCTGGACCTTGGCCATGGAGACTTCCTTGCGGGCGAAATCGCCCTGATCCAGTTTCCACGCCGCCTTGGCCGTCAGCAGGCGTCCCATTTCCACCGCCATGGCGGCTTCGCCCAGCAGCCATTGCACGCCTTCATGCTTCGCCAGCGTTGTTCCAAAGCTCTGGCGTTTGTCGACATAGCCGGCCGCAATTTCAAGCGCACGCCGCGCCATGCCCAGCCAACGCATGCAATGGGTCAGCCGCGCCTGGCCCAGCCGAACTTGCGTCACCTTCAGCCCGTCGCCCACACCGAGCAGACGGTTCTCATCGGGGATCTCCAGCCCGTCGAAAATCAGCTCGCAATGCCCGCCATGCTCTTCCGGCCCCATGATCGGAATCCGCCGCTCGATGCGCCAGCCCGGCTGGTCGCGGTCGAACAGAAAGGCGGTCAGGCCCTTGCGCGGATCGTCGGAGGTGCGCGCGATCAGGATGAAATGCTGGGCAACGCCGGCGCCGGTGATGAACCATTTACGGCCATGCACGACCCAGCGCTCGCCGCGTTTTTCGGCATGGGTGCGCATCAGCCCGGGATCGGATCCTGCCCCCGGTGCCGGCTCGGTCATTGCAAAAGCCGAGCGCACCTTTCCCTCGATGATCGGCATCAGCCAGCGGCGCTTCTGCTCCGCGGTGCCCAGCTTCGACAACACGGTCATGTTGCCGTCGTCCGGTGCGGCGCAATTGAAGACAACGGGGCCGAAGATCGAACGGCCCATAGCCTCATAGCATACGGCAAGGCCCGAGACGTTGAGGCCGAGCCCACCCAGCTCTCGCGGCATTTGCGGCGCCCATAAACCCGCCGCCTTCGCCCGCGCGCGCAGGCGAACGAGCAGCGGCAAGGCGATGTTCTCATGCTTGTCGAAACTGGCGGAATCGGATTCCAGCGGCAGGATCTCCGCAGCGACGAATTCGCGGATGCGCTGCCGCAGTTTGGCAATCTCGGGCGAGAGGGTGAAATCCATGGTGCTTTCCTATACCGACAATCCGCCATCCACCACGATCACACTGCCGGTCATATAGGCACCCGCATCGGATGCCAGCAGCAGCAGCGGCCCATCGAGTTCGTCCGGCGCGGCGATCCGCCGCTGGGGAATCGTTTTGACAAGCTTCTCGCCCTCGGGGCTGGCGAGAAATTCTTTTGTCATATCCGTTGCGAAGTAACCGGGGCAGAGCGCATTGACCCGGATCTTGTGACGCGCCAATTCCAGCGCCATCGAGCGGGTCAGATGTACCAGCCCTGCCTTGGAGGCAGCATAGCCCGGCACGGCACCGGTCGCCTTCAGGCCGAGGACGGAGGCGATATTCACAATGCTGCCGCCATGGCCCAGCCGAACCATATGACGCGCCGTCTCCTGCGCCACCAGCCAGGCGCCTTTCAGGTTTGTATCGACAACCCTGTCCCAATCTTCTTCGGTCTGATCGAGCAGCGGCTTGTGGACGGTGATGCCGGCATTGTTGACCAGGATGGCGATAGGGCCGAGTTCGGTTTCCGCCGCGGCGATTCCCTGGCGCACGCTCGACTGACTCTGCACGTCGGCGGCGATGGGCACGCAGCGGCCATCGAAGCCCTCGATCTCGCGCGCAAGCGCCGTCAGCGGCTCCATCCTTCGCCCCATCACGGCAACATGGGCGCCGGCACGCGCCAGGGTTAGGGCGAAATGGCGGCCGAGGCCCGAACCGGCGCCGGTCACAATGGCGGCCTTACCGGAGAGATCGAAGGAATTCATGGGCGCCGCCTGTGAAACAAAAAAAACGTCACCACGGCGACGCCCAAAAAGATCAGCGCCGTCGGCAGCCAATAGTTATAGGCCAGCAGCAAGGTGAGCGAATAGGAAATGAGCACGCCGATGGACAGGACCTGGTTCAATACCAGGCAGATGAAGCGCACCCAGCTTCGGTGCGAGCGCCAGACGGCAACCAGGCTGAAAGTATAGAGCGTCAGCCAGCTAAAATAGAAAATCAGATTGCCCAGGCTGAACGGATTGAGCTGGTCGATCAGGCTGGTGAAGGCGCGCTCTATGCCATCCATCTAGGCTGTGCCTAGCCCCTTGGCCTGATCGCGCAAGACGAACTTTTGGATCTTGCCGGTGGAGGTCTTGGGCAACGGGCCGAAGATCACCGTGCGCGGCACCTTGAACTTCGCCATGTTGGCGCGGCAAAACGTGATGATCTCCTCGGCCGTGACATCGCCCGCATCCGGCCGCGGCGTCACGAAGGCGCAGGGGTGCTCGCCCCATTTCTCATCGGGCCGCGCCACCACGGCTGCCTCCAGCACCTTGGGGTGGCGATAGAGCACCTCCTCCACCTCGATCGAGGAAATGTTCTCGCCGCCGGAGATGATGATGTCCTTGGAACGGTCCTTGATCTCGACATAGCCGTCGGGATGGCGCACCGCGAGATCGCCGGTATGGAACCAGCCGCCCTTGAAGGCGGCCTCGCTCGCCGGCGGGTTCTTGAGATAGCCCATCATGACCGTGTTGCCGGCAAGGAAGATCTCGCCCATGGTCTGGCCGTCGCGCGGGGTCTCTTCCATCGTCTGCGGGTCGGCTACCATCACACCCTCGAGCGTGATGTAATTCACGCCCTGGCGGGCGTTCATGCGGGCGCGCTGCTCCACCGGCAGGTTTTCCCACTCGTCATGCCAGGCGCAGACCAGGCCGGGGCCATAACATTCCGTCAGCCCATAAAGATGGGTGACGCGAAATCCGTCGCGCTCCATCGCCAGGATCACTGGGCTGGGCGGTGCCGCACCGCCGGTCGCGATCTTGACGATTCGGTCGAACTTTGTCTTCACCGCGTCGGGCGCATTGGCCAACATATTCATCACGATGGGTGCGCCGCACAGATGAGTGACGCCTTCGAGTTTGATGGCAGCGTAGATCGCTGCCGGTTCGACCCGCCTCAGGCAGACATGCGTGCCACCCACCGCCGTAACCGCCCAGGGAAACGTCCAGCCGTTGCAGTGGAACATCGGCAGCGTCCAGAGATAGACCGATTGCCGGTCCAGCCCGACCGCCATGATGTTGCCGAGCGAGGTCAGATACGCACCGCGGTGGTGACAGACGACGCCCTTGGGATTGCCCGTCGTACCGGAGGTATAGCCCAGGCTGATCGCCGACCACTCGTCCTGCAGCGGCACGCCTTCGTAATTCGGATCGCCCTGCCGCAGAAATTCTTCGTAGGTGATCTCGCCCAGCCGCCGCCGGTTGCTGGATTCCGGGTCGTCGATATCGATCACCGTGATCGGCCGGTCCAGCATCTTCAGTGCCGCTTCGACCACATCGGCATAATCGCCATCGGTGAACAGAATCTTCGCCTCGCCATGCTTCAGGCAGAAGGCGATGGTGGCAGCATCGAGACGGGTGTTCAGGCAATTGATCACGGCACCGGCCATCGGCACGCCGAAATGCGCCTCAAGCATTGCCGGGATGTTCGGCGCCATGATGGCGACCGTATCGCCTTCGTCGATGCCCCGCTTGGCAAGCGATGAGGCGAGTCTCCGGCAGCGCCCGCCCAATTCGGCATAGGTGAAATGCCGGTCGCCGTGGATGACGGCCGTCTTGCCCGGATAGACTTCCACCGTGCGTGCCAGGAAAGAAAGCGGCGTCAGCGGGGTATAGTTCGCCGGATTGCGGTCGAGGTTCTCGCGATAGATGTTCGAGGGCATGGCTGAAGGCGTTTCCCGCGGGTGTCGGCGCAAACGGCGCTCTAGTCAGTCTGCCCGTGCCCTAGGTATCGTGCAAGGTGGGCGCCGCGCAACGCGGGCGCTGGCTAAGCCAGCGGAAACCGACAAGCGACCTCAATTGCGGTACATCACCCCTGGCAGCACGCAGAGCATTTCAAACAGCAGATTGGCGCCCACCAGGCTGGTATTGCCCGAAAGATCGTAGGGCGGCGAGATCTCCACCAGATCGCAGCCGATGAGATCGAGCCCGCGCAAGCCCCGGATCAGTTCGAGTGCCTGGATCAGGGTCAGGCCGCCCAGTTCCGGTGAGCCGTTGCCCGGCGCACAAGAGGGGTCGAGCCCGTCGATGTCGAAGCTGAGATAAACCGGCCCGCGGCCCATCTGCTGCTGCAGTTCGGCTGCCAGCGGCGTCAGCGATTTGTGCCAGAGCTCCTCCGCCTGGACGACGCGGAAGCCCTGGGCCCGCGGCCAGTCGAAATCCTCCGCGGCATAGCCTGTCCCGCGCAGCCCTACCTGGGCGACACGGCGGCAGTCGAGCAACCCCTCCTCCACCGCGCGGCGGAACGGCGTACCATGTGCGATCTTCTCCCCAAACATGGTGTCGTTCACATCGGCGTGGGCGTCGACATGGATGAGCCCGATGGGCCCGTACTTCTTGCGCATGGCCCGCATGATCGGGAGCGCGATGGTGTGGTCGCCGCCGAGAGTCAGCGGCCGGCAATTGTGAGTGAGGATGCCATCGAAGGCGCGCTCGATGATCTTGACGCTGTCCTTCAGGTCATAGGGATTAATGGCGACGTCGCCGATATCGGCCACCGTCAGGCTGTCGAAAGGGGCCGCGCGCGTGCCCATGTTATAGGGGCGCAGAAACGCGGACTCGGCCCTGATCTGGCGCGGCGCGTAACGCGCGCCGGAGCGGTTCGAAGTACCGATATCCAGCGGCACGCCGACGAAGCAGGCATCGAGCCCCTTGGCATCGGCGTGGGCCGGCAGCCGCATCATGGTCGCAAGGCCGGCGAAGCGCGGCATCTCGTTGCCGCCGACTGGATGATAGAACTGCTTCTCCGCTGGCATCGAATTCTCTCCGTGATTGCGGTTGTCAGAAGGTCGGCGGCGAGCAGGCGCTGACGATCTCGCATACCTCGCTGCCGATATTGCGCAGGC
>DASXQK010000362.1:0-4279 GCA_036493015.1 Dongiaceae bacterium
CGCCGAAATCGCCGGCCGAGCTGAAGGCCTATCTGGGCTCGCTGGCCATGACCGCAGCTGCGCTCGCGGTGGCGCTTCTGCTGCAGCGTTACCTCGCCGTCTCCAACATCGCGCTTGTCTTTCTGATGGCGGTGCTGGCGAGCGCCATCACCTATGGCCTCTGGCCGGCGCTGGCGACCAGCCTGGTCAGTGTGCTGGCCTATAACTTCTTCTTTTTGCCGCCGCTCTATACCTTCACCATCGCCGATGCCGACAACGTCGTGGCGCTGTTCTTCTTTGCCGTCGTCGCTGTCATTGCCAGCAACCTGACCTCGCGGGTGCGCAATCAGGCAGTCGCTGCGCGCCAGCGGGCCAAGGCAACGGAGGATCTCTACCTCTTCAGCCGCAAGCTGGGTGGTGCTGTTACTCTCGACGACCTGCTCTGGGCCACCGCCTATCAGATCGCACTCATGCTCAAGGTGCGGGTGGTCCTGCTGTTGCCGGAGGGCGAGAGCCTGGCGCTGCGCGCAGGATATCCGCCGGAGGACACGCTGGGCGAAGCGGATCTTGCTGCGGCAAAATGGTGTTGGCAGAACAACCAGCCGGCAGGGCGCGGCGCCGATACCCTGCCGGGCGCCAAGCGCCTGTTCCTGCCCATGCGCACGGGCCGCGGCCCGATCGGCATTGTCGGTCTCGACAACGACCAGCCAGGGCCGCTGTTAAGCCCCGATCAGCGCCGGTTGTTCGATGCGCTTTGCGATCAGGCAGCGCTCGCCATCGAACGCACCAACCTGGCGGAAGATGTCGATCGCGCCCGGCTGACGGCGGAGACGGATCGCCTGCGCTCCGCCCTGTTGACTTCGATCTCCCACGATCTGCGGACGCCGCTCGCCTCCATCCTCGGTTCGATCACCAGCCTGCGTGCCTATTCGAAGACCTTCGACGATGCCGCCAAGGATGAGTTGATGGGCACGGTTCAGGAGGAAGCAGAGCGGCTGAACCGCTTTATCGCCAACCTGCTGGATATGACGCGCCTGGAATCGGGCGCCATCGAGCCGCGCTTTGGCGCCGTCGACCTGCCTGAGGTGGTGTCGAGCGCGGTCAAACGCGCCGGCCGTATCCTGGCCGATCACCGCATCGAGTTGCGCCTGCAGCCAGACCTGCCCCTACTGCGTCTGGACTTCGTTCTGTTCGAGCAGGTGCTCTTCAACCTGCTGGACAACGCCGCGAAGTATTCGCCGGCTGGCTCCGCCATCCAGCTTCAGGCGGAGCGCTCCGGTGAGCGGGTGGAGTTGCGCCTGCTGGACGAGGGTGACGGTATTCCCCCCGAGGATCTCGAACTTATCTTCGACAAGTTCTATCGCGTGCATGCGGGCGACCAGCGCCGCGCCGGCACGGGGCTGGGGCTTGCCATATGCCGTGGATTTGTCGAGGCCATGGGTGGCACGGTGGCGGCCGCCAACCGGTCTGATCGAAAGGGCGCGGTCTTTACCATTCGCCTTCCGGTACCGACGGCGGCCGCGCGCGGCCAAGCGGCCTAGAGTTCTGCCGCTGGAGTTCGGCCCCTAGAATTCCGTCTGACCGCCCAGCTCGACGACACGGTTGGACGGCACGTTGAAGAACTCGACGGCGCTCAAGGACAGGCTGAACAGCAGGGCGAACAGTTCCTTGCGCCACTTCGCCAGATGGATCTTGTTGGCGATGACGAGCTTCTCGCGGCCGACAAAGACCGACGTGTCCATCAAGTTGAAATCGAGCCCCTCGGTCTTGCAGTTGCCCAGCGCCTTCCAGACATCCGGCTCCTCGAAGAAGCCGTAGCGGGCGATGATGGTGTGGATATCGTGGTCGAAGTGATGCACCTCGAGCCGCTCCTCGTTTGCCGCGCGCGGAACGTCCAGCGTCTTGATGCACATCAGCACCGTGCGCTCATGCAGCACCTTGTTGTGCTTCAGGTTGTGCAGCAGCGATGTCGGTACCTTGTCGACATCGGCGGTCAGGAACAGGGCCGTGCCCTTTACCCGCGCCGGATGCCCCGGCCTCAACCCCTTGATGAACAGATCGAGCGGCAGGCTTTCGTCGCGCCGCTTGGCGGTCAGCTGCATGCGGCCTTTCACCCAGGTGGACATGACGATGAAGGCGGCGGTGCCAATCAGCAGCGGTGCCCAGCCGCCCTCGGCGATCTTCAGGATATTGGCGCTGAAGAAAGCGACATCGACGGCGAGGAAGAATCCGAACAGGGCCGCCGCGAGGTAGGGATTCCACTTGCGCACCCTCACCATGTAGATGAAGGCCAGGATCGTAGTCAGGCTCATCGTGCCGGTGACCGCGATGCCGTAGGCTGCCCCCAGATTGTTTGAGGACCGGAAGCTGAACACCAGTGCCACCACGGCGAACAGCAGCAGCGTGTTGATCTTGGGTACGAAGATCTGGCCGCGTTCGCGCGCCGAGGTGTGCAGGATCTGCATGCGCGGCAGATAGCCAAGCTGCACGGCCTGGCTGGTCATGGAAAAGGCGCCGGAGATCACGGCCTGGGAAGCGATGATGGTGGCGGCCGAAGCCAGGATCACCATGGGGATCAAGGCCCAGGTCGGGTAGAGCCGGTAGAACGGATTGTCAGCGGCGGCGGGATCCGACAGCAGATGCGCGCCCTGACCGAAATAGTTCAGCAGCAAAGCGGGGAAGACGAGATAGAGCCAGGCGCGGTTGATCGCCTTGCGGCCGAAATGGCCCATATCGGCATAGAGCGCTTCGGCGCCGGTCACCGCGAGAACGACCGCGCCCAGCAGGACGAAACCTGTCCAGGGGTGGCGCAACATGAGTTCCGCCCCCCAGGAGGGGTCGAGTGCTTCCAGTGTTTGTGGATTGAGCCAAAGCTGATAGGCGCCGGCGGCCGCGAGCGCAGCGAACCAGACGGCGGTGATCGGCCCGAAATAGCGCCCCACCGCCGCCGTGCCGCGCTTCTGCACGGCGAAGAGGCCGACCAGCAGGATCACGGCGATGGGCACGACATAGGGTTCGAGCCCCGGCTCGATCACCTTCAGGCCCTCGACGGCGGAGAGAACCGAGATCGCCGGCGTGATGACGCCGTCGCCGTAGAACAGGGCGGCACCCGCCATGCCGGCCGCGAGAACGACGGCCGCGAGCTTGCCGCGGCTCGAGACGCCGCGCAGCGCCAATGCCGTCAGCGCCAGGATGCCGCCTTCGCCGCGGTTGTCCGCGCGCATGACAACCAGCACGTATTTGACCGTGACCACGGATATCAACGACCAGACGATGAGGGAAAGGATTCCCATGACCCCATGACGGGTGACGTCATGGGTCTGGCTCATGCACTGCTGCAGGGTATAGAGCGGTGAGGTGCCGATATCGCCGAACACAACGCCCAGCGCCCCCAGAACGAGATTCTGGTGTGCCTCGTCCTTGCCGAGGGCAAGGCTCGGGCTGGCGCTAACCGCGGGGCTTTTCGACATGGCCTGACTGGAGTGGATGGTCAGGGTGAAGGATCAAGAGTAACGACATGATGTCGCAGCTATGTAGCATCTTGGTTCGCTTGCGGCGACGGCTTTTGCGAGGCTGAAAAACCCTCAGCTGTCATAGTGCAAACGGTAGCCGACGCCAGCTTCGGTCAGGATATGGACCGGCTGTTCCGGGTCCTTTTCCAGCTTCTGGCGAAGCTGTCGGATGTAGACCCTGAGATATTGCAGATCGCCGCCGGAATCGATACCCCAGACCTCGCGCAGCAGATGACGGTGGGTCAGCACCTTGCCGGCATGCAGCACGAATTGCTGGAGGATGTCGTACTCCTTGGGCGAGAGCTTGATCTCCTGGCCGCGTGCCGTGACGATGCGCTTCACCAGATCGACGGCAAGATCGCCGCTGTAGAAGACCGGCCGGCCGCCCTGTTCCTGGAGACGATGGCGCAGCGCCGCGCGCAGCCGCGCCATCAGCTCTTCGACGCCGAAGGGCTTGGTCACGTAGTCGTCCGCACCTTCATCGAATGCTGCGACCTTGCCCTTCTCGTCGTCGCGGCTGGAAAGGATCAGTACCGGCACCGGCGATTCCTTGCGGATTCGCTTCAGCACCTCCAGCCCGTCGAGATCGGGCAGGCCAAGATCGAGAATGACCAAATCGGGTTTCTCGTGACGCAGCAGCGAGAGCCCCTCCGCGCCGGTCGCTGCCTCGACCACGCGATAGGGCTGCGCGGACAGGGTCGTACGCAGGAACCGGCGGATCGGCGGTTCGTCGTCGACGACAAGGATGGTCGCGCGGTCGGTGGTCATCGGTTCCCCGAAACAGGCGG